>DATFGJ010000708.1:0-8742 GCA_035249585.1 Lacipirellulaceae bacterium | reverse complement strand
AGCTCCGCAAACGGTGCGCGAAGTTTCTGCTCCAGTTGTTGTTACGCAATCGAACGCCGCGCCGCAAAGCGGTTCCAGCTTGAACCCAAAGGTCGGCCATGTCGACGGAGCGAAAGTCGGTCTGTTTCATGGCATGACGCTCGAAGAGGCGATTCGCAGTGTCGAGCATCGAGGATAGTCGGAATAAACGAACGAGCGGAATGACGAACGACCGAATGACCCGTTTTCATACTATCCTTGCATATGCCGGTTGTAATCGTCGTGCTCGCAGTTGTCGCCGCCGTATGGTGGGCCGTTTGGGCCCGCTGCGGGTCGCTCATCGTCGGCTCGACGATCGTGGTTGCGGTCGGCTATGTGTTGGGCCATCCCTTCTGGCACGCTGATATTGGCCCGCTGCCCCTAACGCTTGATCGATTGTGTCTGGTTGCGCTTCTTGTAGCGTTTGCTGTTCAATGGTTCGGCGGCAGGCAATCGATCGCGCGGCCGATTGAAAGCGACTGGATCCTGCTAGCGTTTCTTTTGCTTCTTGGCGCCAGCGCGGCTTTGAGCGGCCAAGCTGAATTCAGCGATGGCGCCACGTCGAAATGGGGGCGGCTCCTGGCAAGTTTCATTTTGCCGTCTTTGCTGTATGTCGTTGCACGAAACGCTCGAATCGAGCGGCGCGATTCGTCGTGGGCGCTTGCCGGCATGGTCGCGCTGGGAATTTATTTGGCCGTCACGGCATGCCTCGAGATCCGTGGCCACTGGTCGCTTGTGTTCCCGCGTTACATCGCGGACCCAGGCGCCGGAATTCACTTCGGCCGTGCCCGCGGGCCGGAACTGAACGCGGTCGGCCTGGGCATTTATCTCACCGCGTGTATCTGGTGCTGCTGCACGTTGCTTCGCCAAGCCCAGCGGCGCTGGCAGCAGCTGGTGCTTTTGCTGGCGATACCGCTTATGGCCTTGGGCGTAATGTTCACTTACACACGCTCAACCTGGCTGGGATTGGCCGCAAGCGCGCTCGTGGTCGCCGCAGTTGAAATTCCGCGCCGCTGGCGGTTGCCAGCCTTATCGGCGGCGATGTTGGGCGGGCTATTGATCGCCGCGGTGACGTGGGATCACGTCGTGCGACTGGAGCGCGAAGGCACAGCCGGCGAATCGCACCACTCAGTCAACCAGCGCACATCGTTCGCCTATGTGTCGTGGCAAATGTTCCAGGATCACCCGCTGTTTGGCGTAGGCTTCGGCCGGTTCTACGACCGCAAGCTGCCGTACCTGTCCGACCGGTCGCAGGATTTTGAGCTGGAATCTCTTCGCGGCCTGAATCACCACAACGCGTTGCTCAGCATTCTTACCGAGACCGGGCTTGCCGGGTTTGCGTTGTTTGTGGCCGTGTTCGCGGTTTGGGCCACGAGCGCTTGGCAGGTCGTGCGGTGTGCCGATTGTCCCAGCTGGGCGCGAAACCAAGGGGTGCTGATGCTCGCACTGTTGGCCAGTTATCTTTGCTCAGCACTGTTCCACGACTTGACGCTGCTCGCTGCTCAACATTCACTCTTGTTTTTGTTTGCGGGGATGACAGTCAACATACGCCAGCAACTTGTCGCAACATCGGGTGAAACTGCCGGCTTGGCCTCGGGTGCCACTGCCGGCTTGCCCGGCAGTGCTTCGACTGCAATGACCTTGCGGCACCAATTGCCAACCATTGCAGATAACCTCGCCGCTGCTCCAAATGCAAACCGCAAGCTCACCGCCAACTTTGCACTGCTGGACAAGCCAGCAGTGGCACCCCAAAGGCCTAACGACGTCGTCAACTTATTTGGAATGCAAATCTCCTGGGTCACGATGAATGAGGCAGCTAGTCAAGTGATGGAGTGGTGTTCGCGGCCGCCCGGCGCGGCTTGCCGATACATCGTGACGCCGAATGTGGATCATGCCGTGCTGTTTCAGCATCGGGCCGACGTGCGTCGAGCGTATGCCGATGCGTCGATGGTGCTGGCCGATGGCATGCCGCTCGTTTTAGCGTCTCGCCTGTTGGGGCGACGCCTGCCCGAGCGCGTCGCCGGCAGCGACTTCGTGCCGAGACTGTTTGCCGCCGCCGAGCGGCCGCTGCGGCTGTTCTTATTGGGCGCCGGCCCCGGTGTCGCCGAGCTTGCGAGTAAGAGAATCGAAGCGGAGTGGCCCGCGGTGCATGTGGTAGGAAGCTACTCACCGCCGCTGGGCTTTGAACACGACCACAATGAAACGGCCCGCATCCTTACGGCCGTCGCCGCGGCCGAGCCCGATTTGCTGCTGGTCGGATTTGGCGCTCCGAAACAGGAAGTTTGGGTCCATCGTCATCACCAGCTATTGAAAGCGAAAGTCGCGATCTGCGCGGGCGCGACCATTGATTTTCTCGCGGGTCACCGCCGTCGCTCGCCAGTGTGGATGCGCCGCGTCGGGCTGGAGTGGTTGCACAGGGCCTGCTGTGAGCCGCGCCGCCTGGCGGGACGCTACGCGTACGACGCCTGGGTTTTCCCGCAGCTGCTATGGCGCGAGTGGCGTGCCTCAAGTCGCAAAGACCAGCGCCCCTCAATTACATTGCCGGCCCATCTTGGGCCGGAATCGAACCGACCCGACCAAGATGGTACGGCTATGTATTCTCGCCGATGCCTGGCGGTTATATTCGCTGCATGCCGCGGCACAACATCTTAGTCGCTTCTATTGACGGCCTGCGCGCTTCGTCGCTCGGCGCGTATGGCAACACGGCGTTCGCCACACCCTCGCTCGACGAGTTTGCAGCACAGAGTTTCCTGCTCGACGCGTGCTTCGCGCCCGCGATGGATTTGCAGGGGGTTTATAGGGCGCTTTGGAAGTCGTTTCATCCGTTGCGGCCGTTGGCGAGTGACATGCAGGTTGAAGACTTGCCTCAATACTTCGGATCGCGGGGATATGTTACGTCGCTTATCACGGATGATTCGGATCTGCCGGCGTTTAGCGCCGGCGAGTTCACTGAAATTAGTGGGGGCGGCGCGGCTGCGGAGCACAACACTCCGGAAGCGCGCGCGAATGAATTAATTGAAACGGCAATGGCCCGCTTGTTCGCCGCAGCGTGTGACGCTGTGCTTTCCGAGACCCGAAGCGCGCCGCGACTGATGTGGCTCCATTCAAAGGGCATGTACGGCCGATGGGACGGGCCGCTGGAACTGCAGCAATCGTTACGTGACGAGGGCGATCCGCCGCCGGTGGAAACTGTCTTGCCGCCTGACCTGACGATGGGCGGGGCGGATGATCCCGACGCGGTGTTCCAATACAGTTGCGCCTACGCGGCCCAGGTCATGGTGCTGGACGAATGTTGGAAAGCGTTGATGGCGGCAGTCGACTCGGTCCGCTCAGAAGACGGCTGGATCATCGTATTGATCGGCGCGCGTGGCTTTCCACTGGGCGAACACGGGCGCATCGGCGGCGAGGATCCGCGCCTGTACGGCGAGCAGCTGCACGTGCCGTGGTTGATCCGCTTTCCAAATGGCCTCGGCCGGCTTGCGCGAAGCGGCGCTCTCACGTCGCATTTCGATCTCTTTCCGACGATCGCCGCCGCGCTTGAGGAAACGAGTCCGGCAATCTTGGCGAATGTCGACGGAATGGACGTTGCGTCGCTCGCCCGGAGTGCTCGTTTCCCGTGGCGTGACGCGCTGCTTTCCGCGAGCGCTACGAGCCGCTCGATTCGCACTGCCGGCTGGTACCTGCGGCAGGACATGCCGTTCGGCGAGATCGAAGCAGCTTCCTCCACGGGGCGCCCCAGCGGCGAATTGTTCGTTCGCCCGGACGACCGATGGGAAGCAAACGACGTGGCGAAGCTTTGCACGGACACGCTCGATACATTGACCGAAGCATTCGACAATGCCCGGCAGCACTTGCTTCGCAACGAGCCGATTCCAAAGAGTGTGGTGGCCAACTCAGCGGCGGTGTAGCTGTCGCAATGGCGATTCGATGCTAGCGGCTCCGATGTGCCGAATTCATCGCACGCCTGTGGATGCAAGCTGATCTGGTTCAAGCGCGCCCTTGCGCCTACAATCCGCCGCCTGCCTCGCGGCGGAAGACTGTGGCGGGGCAGCATTTAGAACTCATTCGCCGGCAGCCGAGCAATGGCTGCCCTGCTCTCGCTCTGCCACGGCTCAGCAAACCATGACCGGACACGGAAGTCCGTCAGCGACGGCACTCGCTTTCGCGCGCGCACAACGCCTTCTCTCGGCGCCGGCTTGGCGGTGCGCGCACGCCGGCGCGATTGTGCTTTGTCTGTGGTTCGCGCCGCGACTGTCGGCCCAGGACCCGGCGACCGGCCAACTTCCGCCTATTGCGTCCGAAGTCACAAGCGCCGGCTATGAGGACCATCCGAGGCGCATTCGCATTACGTTGGGTGGCGGGCAGGCGGGCCAGTGGCAAGGCCAAATAGCGCTCGACGAAGGCGCTCTCTCCGATCTGCGAGTTGCTGAATTGAACGCCGACTCGAGCGGTTCGGTGTGGCTTCAAGACGGGACACTCCATCTGGCCTCGATGAGCCCTCGGCACGTCGAAGGAATCGAAGTCTCGGTCCGCGCGCCGAGCGATGCAAAGCTTCTCATCGATTTGTCGCCCGGAGCCCAGTCGCCTGCCCTGCGAACACACATCGCGTTGAGCGACGCACTGCGAAGCGGCATGCTGCTGAAGCTTGACGATCGTGGAAATACGCTGAAAGTCCAGCGCGCGCCAGGAGACGCCCTGAACCTGCGCACCGAAGACGGGCCGCTGATCTTTTTTCCCGGCGAGCAGTTTTCATTCGAGCTGCAGCCGGAATTCGACGAGGCTGTCCCGGGCACAACGCTCGACATCGAAACAACTCTCTCACCGGCTGGCAGAAACCACGTTGTGTGGAGGTCGGATCAGCGACTCGCCGTCCCGGTCGAAGGTCCGGCGACCGTTGTGATTACGGTGCCTATGCCGCGGGCTGAGGGAGTGTACCAGGTGCATGTGGCTGCCAGCCGGCCGCCTGGTTTTGCCAAGGTTTTTATTCCGGGCGCTTCGACTCTGCTGGCGGAGCATCGCTTCCAAGCCGTCGTTCTCGATGCCGAGAGCCCGAGTGTCGAGCGAACCGCCGAGTGGGAAAGTGTTTTGGAAATCGATCCGACGAGTCCGCGGTGGTGGGACCGGCTGCCGAATTGGACTCAGTTGCGCCGAATTCCTGGCTTGCGCCGCGGTCCACTGGGCAGCATCCGCGCCGGCGCGATTGAGCATACCTTCGGGCGCTTCATCGAGTTGCCGCCGCGCGCGCCGGGCGGCGAACCGCATTGGCAGGCATATTCGCTGCCGCTGGAGGCGATCGGCTGGCCGCATCTTTTGGAAATCGAGTATCCGGCCGACGAGGATATGCAGCTGGGCGTCAGCATTGTCGAGCCAAACTCGGCGGGCGTCGTCGCGGGGATAGGCCGCGACAGCGGTTGCTACGTCGAGGGTCTCGGGCGCAGCGCCACACGCGGGCGAACGATTCATCAACTGGTCTTCTGGCCGCGCTCGCAGGCACCGCTCTTGTTGCTGACGAACGAGCATCCCACGGCGGCGGCCCACTTCGGACAGATTCGCGTGCTCAAGCGCAGCGGCCCGCAATTGGCCTCCGCCGCTCGCGAGCCGGCTGGGGAACGATTGATGGCTGCTTTCATCTCTCGGCCGCTCGTTGTCGAGTCTTTCGGAGCTTCCGACCGCGAGCCCGGGGCGCACGCTTTCAATCGCCCCTTTGAGGCCAGCCGCGACGACTGGCAAGCGCATTACGAAGCCGCAACGAGATTGGCCGATTATTTGCGCCATGCCGGATACAATAGCGCCGTCGTCAACGTGCTGGGGGAAGGCCGCGCGCTGTACCGCAGCGAACAACTTTCGCCTGACGCGAATGATTCGACGGGCGGCGCGCGGCCGGCGTCGTTCGACGCAGACAGTCTGGAGCTTTTGCTGCGCGTGTTCACGCGCGAACAGCTCGCGCTCGTGCCCGCGCTGCAATTCAACGCGCCGCTGCCAGAGTTAGAGAAACAGCGCCGCGACAGCGTTCCGCAAACATCCGGGTTGGAATGGGTCGGCTCCGATGGCCGCACCTGGCTCGAAACGTACGGCGCCAGTGGCGGCCGCGCGCCTTATTACAACCTGCTGGACCCGCGGGTGCAGCAGGCCATGCTTGACGTCGTGAGCGACCTGGTCGAGGGCTATGGCCACCATCCGGCCTTTGCGGGAATCGCGGTGCAACTTTCAGCCCATGGCTACGCCCAATTGCCGCCGCCCGAATGGGGGCTCGACGACGCAACGATCGCGCGCTTCGAGCGCGACAATGGCATCACCATTGCCGCTGATGGACCGACGCGTTTCGCGGCGCGGCACGCAATCCTGGTGCGGCAACATGCCGAAGCCTGGCGCACTTGGCGCGCCGCGCGCGTCAGTGAGTTTTATCAGCGCATGGCCGGCGTCATTCGCCAGGGCGACGACCGGCGCCGGCTCCTGCTCACCAGCGAAGAATCGCTCGATCATGCGCAGTGGTCCGACCGGATTCGCCCCAATATTCTCGCCCCTAATCGCGTTCACGCTGCGCTTCGCGACGCCGGCATCGACGCCGAATTGCGCGAGGGACTTCCCGGAATCGTTTTTTGCCCCAGCTACTACGTCGGTCCGACGGTGCCGCTGCGCGACCGTGCCGATGATTTTGAAATCAATGCCACGTTCCCCGCGCGGAATCAAAAGACGCCGGCCGGAGCTGCGGGCGCATTGTTTTATCATCGCGCCCAGGAGCACTGGCCGGCGAGTTTTGCAGCGAAGAGTCCCTTCCGCTTCGCGCCGGACGCGTCGCGGCTGAGCCTGCCGCTGGCCCATGGGGCTGCTTCCCGCCAAGCCTATGTAATGGCTCTGGCCGAGGACGATTTTACGATCCTGCTCGATGGCGGCGCGCTCTTGCCAATCGGCCAGGAGGATCAGTTGCGGGAAATTCGCACGATCATGCAGCGGCTGCCTTCCGGGGCCAAGATCGCGCAGCTCGAAAAGCAACCAGTTCTCGCGAGAACGTACGCCGATTCGGCCAGCGTAACGCTGCTTGTGATGAACACGTCGCCATGGCCCGCCAATGCGCAAGTCACGTTGAATCTCGCGCAAGCGGCGACGCTCGAGCCGCTCGTGCCCGAGGCCGATGGAAAGAATGCTTCCGAACCTGCCGCGCTGGCCGCAGGCGTGCGGCCATGGTCTCTTGCACTCGCGCCGTACGAGGTTCGGGCCGTGCGGATACCTGGAGGAAGAGTGCAATTGACGGACCTGCGCGCAAGCGTCAGCGAACAGGCCCACGAGGAGCTTGCCGAGCGAATTGCCGAACTTACGGAGCGCGATCACGGCCCGCGCTTGTACCCGTCGCTCGTGAATCCCAGCTGCGAGCCGCTGGGCGGCGGCAATGTTCTATCGGGCTGGACGCTGGCTGCAAACCCGGGCACAGCGACCGCCGAGCTCGACGCCACGGCTCCGCGCGACGGAACAACGTCGATCTATTTTGAAAGCCGCGGCCAGCAGGCCACGCTGGAAAGCAATAGTTTTCCGGTCCCGGCAACCGGTCAGTTCGCGATGACCGTGTTCATGCGCTCGTCCGCGGCCGCCCCCAAAGCGGAGCTGCGCATGGTCATCGAGGCGGACCAGCCAGGTCGTCCGTACCGCCGCGCCGTGGTGATCGGCGGCCGCCAGCCGGCCCCGTACGACCTCTCCGAACAATGGCGTCCCTATCCGCTGTTGGTCAATGATTTGCCGCTCGAATCGCGAGGCCAGATGCGCATCATGTTCGTAATGGCCGGTCCGGGCGAAGTGTGGCTGGACGAAATAAAAACGTACGACCTCTTGTTTCCGCTCACTTTTTACTCGTGGCAGGAGATCGAGCGGTTGCAGCTGGTGAAGTTGATCGAGGCGGCGCAAACTTTCCAGGAGGCCGGCAAAATCACCGATTGCATGCGCCTGCTGGAGGGCTATTGGCCGCGCTTCCTGGCCGCGTATACTCAGCCGTTGCCGCGCGTCGCCAAGCAGCCGGCCCGCCAAAAAGATCCGCAGTCACCGGCGGCCGAGCCAGAGCAAAAAACGGCTCCAGGCGTGAGCGAGAAGTTCAAATGGTTTATTCCGAAGCTGCGCTGAAACGCGCCACGAACGGGCTTCACCTGGCCGGACGATGAAATAATCCACGCGCGAAACCGCGCGTCGACGCACGACCGCCGGCGCGGCAACACGCACGCCGATTAATACTTCTTCCGCTTCCAGAGTTTCGTCTACCTCAAGCAGGTCCGCCGCAAGCAGCGGCACGAGCGCCCGTGCCTTGCGGCACGCATCGTCTACAGTCTGGTGCAACCATTCATTCACGATCGGGTTGGCACAAAGAAACCAGCACATGGTGGCACCTGGTCTAGGAATTCCAATTGAAGCGCAAGGCGTGTCCTTGGGTGTTGCTATTGATTGGGCGTTTGCACTGGGCGCGTGACCGCATCTGCGGGCTGGCGGGCCGTGGCCGGCTGCTGGACCCGCTGGTTTTGCCGGCCAGTCGCGCCAGTAGCGTTCGGAGCGTTCACGTTCGGACGGCGATCGGACATGAGTCGAATAACTCCAGCCGCGACGGGCGTGGGCGTGCCTGCGCCTGTTATCGGGCCGGTGGTCGCCAGCTGCTGTGGAGTAGCACCGGGTAGTTGCCGCGGCTGATTGGTGCCGGGCACATTGGTGCCGGGCACGTTGGTGCCGGGCACATTGGTGCCGGGCACG
>DATFGJ010000707.1:0-4415 GCA_035249585.1 Lacipirellulaceae bacterium | reverse complement strand
ATCCACACACCGCAGCTACGAATCGCTACTTGTCCGGAGGGTCGGTGCCGTTCCCTTTCTTGCCTTTCCAAACGATCAAGATCAAGCCAATAACAATGCAGCCGAGGCTTAAGGCCGCATCCTGCAGGGCTCTTCCCCGCTCGATTGCATCATCGGCCGCATCATTGCGCATGCTGCCGAATCCCGCGACAATACCAACAATGAGCAACAAAGCGCCGACAAATTGACGAAACCTGGCTTTTTCTTTGGTTGTCATAGCAAATCTAATCGCCGTATCCGCGCGGATGTTTGCTGTGCCAGCGCCAAGCCGTTTCGATGATCGTCCGAACGTCTTTGTACTTGGCTTGCCAGCCGAGAACGCGCTTGGCGGCGGACGGGTCAGCGACTAGTTCCGGCGGGTCGCCGGGGCGGCGCGGGCCTTCGCGGGTTGGGATCGGGTGGCCTGTCACTTCGCGGCAGCGGTCGATCACTTGCTTGACGCTGGCCCCCTCGCCTGTGCCGAGGTTCAGCTTCAGCTCGTCGCCAGGTTTCAGTTTTTCCAGCGCGGCCAGGTGCGCGGTGGCCAGGTCGTCGACGTGGATGTAATCGCGGACGCAGGTGCCGTCCGGCGTTGGATAATCGGTGCCGAAGACTTCGGCCTGCTGCCGCTGCCCAAGTGCCACCTGCAGCACAAGCGGAATGAGATGCGTTTCCGGATCGTGGTCCTCGCCGATCGTTCCGTCAGCGGCCGCACCGGATGCGTTGAAGTAACGCAGTGCCGCGTAGCCTAGGTTGTATGCGTGCGCGTAATCCGCTAGCGCATGCTCGATGGCCAGCTTGGTGAACCCGTACGGGCTGATCGGGTTTTGCGGATGGTCTTCCGTAATGGGAACGCGCTGCGGGTTGCCATAGGTGGCACACGTGCTGGAGAACACGATGCGATCGACGCCGCCGGCGCGCATCGCGTCCAAGAGCGCGAGTGTGCCGACGATATTGTTGCGGTAATACTTGGCCGGCTCGGTCACCGAGACGCCGACATAGGCAAAGGCGGCGAAGTGCATCACGGCTTCGACGCGCTTCTCGCGAATCACTGCGGTAATCCGTTCACGGTCCAACAGGTCGGCTACCACGAGCGGCAGCTTGCCGACGGCGGTCCGATGGCCCTCGGCCAGATTGTCGACGACCGTGACTTCGTGGCCGCGTTCGGCCAGCAGCTTGGCCGAATGTGATCCGACGTATCCCGCCCCTCCGGTGACAAGCACCCGCATGCCGGGGTCCCTTCATGTCAATGCGCTTGGGAATGCCGGGCCGAGTCGCCGGACGGCAGGCGCGATTCAGTGCACAAGATATTGCAAGCGGTTATGATGCGAGTAGGATAGCATTTCCGGACATCGGCGCGAATTGGCCGGCTTGTTAAAACAAATCAAGCGTCGCTGAATTTGTGACAAAACAGGCCTCAGGCGCTGAATTCTTGCGAATTCAGCTACGTCGTGAGACAGGGTGAACGCATGGCACGATTGGCGGGCAGGAAGTTTTCGATCGGCGTTGATTATGGGACGAATAGCGTGCGCGCGCTGGTGGTCGATACGTCCGACGGCACGGAAGTCGCCACACACGTCTACAACTATCCCAGCGGCGAAGCCGGCGTACTGGTGGATCGCAACGATCCGAACCTGGCACGGCAAAACCCGGCCGACTATATCGAAGGCTTTTACAAGTCGGTGCGGCGCGCAGTGGCGGCGGCGAAGAAGAAGCGTGGGTTCAAGCCGGAGAATGTCGTCGGCATCGGCGTCGACACCACGGGCTCGACGCCAATCCCGGTCGATCGCGAGGGCACACCGCTCGCGCTACAGTCAAAGTTCAAAAAGCGCATGGCGGCTCACGCCTGGTTGTGGAAGGACCACACCGGTCACGCCGAAGCGTCGGAGATCACCGCCAAGGCGAAAGACGATGCCGATCGCTACCTCGCCAATTGCGGCGGAACGTATTCCAGTGAGTGGTATTGGTCCAAGATCCTGCGCTGCAAACGGGAAGACCCGAAGACGTTTGACGCCGCGTATAGTTGGGTCGAGCTGGCGGATTTTGTGCCGGCATACATCACCGGAAACACTGATCCGCACACAATGAAGCGCGGCATTTGCGCCGCGGGTCACAAGGCGATGTACGGAGAGCGCTGGGGCGGCCTGCCGCGGACCGATTTCCTGGCGTCGCTCGACGAGGACCTGGCCCGGGTGCGCGAGCATTACTCGAGCGACGTAGTGCCGGCCGATCAACTCGCGGGTCACTTATCGCCAGGCGTGGCCAAGAAAGTTGGCCTGCTGGCCGGCATACCCGTGGCCGTGGGCGCCTTCGACGCGCATATGGGCGCGGTCGGCGCCGGCATTCAGCCGGGTGTGCTCGTGAAAATCATCGGCACGAGCACGTGCGACATGATGGTCGCGCCGATGGATGGCGAGCTTCCGGAGATTCCCGGCTTGTGCGGCGTCGTGCCCGGTTCGATCATGTCGGGAATGTACGGGCTCGAAGCGGGCCAATCAGCGGTGGGCGATATCTTTAATTGGTTCGCGCGCAGCCTGGCGCCGGCCAAATACACGTCGAAGGGCGACGTGCATGCCAATCTCACGCGCGACGCCGAAAAGCTACGCCCCGGCGAGAGCGGGCTTTTGGCTCTCGACTGGAATAACGGCAACCGCACGATCCTCGTCGACCCGCTGCTCACGGGGTTGCTCATCGGCCAGACGCTGCACACCACGGCGCCGGAAATTTACCGCGCGCTCGTCGAGGCGACCGCGTTTGGGGCGCTGACGATCATCAATCGCTTCGAAGAGTATGGTGTGAAGGTCGAGGAAGTCGTCAACTGCGGCGGGATCGCGGAGAAGAACCCGTTCGTGATGCAAATCTACGCCGACGTCTGCAACCGGCCGATGAAAGTCAGCCGGTCGGCACAGACTTGCGCGCTGGGCGCCGCGATTTTTGGCGCTATTGTGGGTGGAGTTTATGCCAACGCGCAAGAGGCCCAAAAGAAGATGACCGGGGTTAAAAAGAAAGTGTTTCAACCATCGAAAGAACGAGGGGCCTACGACGAGTTGTATCCGCTCTACAAATCGTTGCACGATTCGTTTGGCTTGCCCGAGCGGCAGGACTCGCATTACCGTGTGATGAAAGACCTGATCGCGGTTCGCGACCGGGTCCGCAAAGGTTAGCCGATGCTTGAAAGGCTCAAAGATGAAGTGTGCCAGGCGAATTTGGATCTGGTTACGCACGGCCTGGTGACGCTGACCTGGGGCAACGTGAGCGGCATCAGCGAGGACCGCCGGCACGTCGTGATCAAGCCCAGCGGCGTTTCGTACGACAAGATGCGGGCCGATAACATGGTCGTCGTCGACCTCGCCGGCAACGTCGTCGAGGGCGACCTGCGGCCTTCGAGTGATACGCCAACGCACGTCTTGCTGTATCAGCATTTTGCCCGCGTCGGTGGCATCACTCACACGCACAGCCGTTACGCCACCACGTTCGCCCAAGCCCGGCTTGAAATTCAGTGCTACGGAACGACGCACGCCGATCATTTCAATGGTCCAGTCCCAGTAACGCGGCCGCTCGCGAAGGCTGAAGTCGACGAGGACTACGAAGCGAACACGGGCCGGGTAATCATCGAACGTTTTGGCGATTTGGACCCGGCCGCGATGCCTGCCGTCCTTGTCGCGGGGCACGCTCCCTTTACTTGGGGCAAAAACGTGGCCGAGTCAGTGAAAAACGCGGTGGCATTGGAAGCGGTCGCCCAAATGGCGCTCGGGGTTCAACAGATTATGCGACATGCGCCGGCCTTGGAGACATATGTCCTCGATAAACATTACCAGCGCAAGCACGGACCAGATGCGTACTATGGACAGGGCGACGAAGGCGAGTCAGCGAGTACGTGAGTAGGTGGGTAAGTGTCGGTAGGTTATACGGATGGTCTTGGAAGCTGAAATAGGTAATTTCCAGAATCGGCAGTAATGATAAAGGAGTACTTGGTACTGAGTACTTCAGTACTGAATACCTAAGTGCGCAGTACCGAGTGCAAAGTATCTTTGGGTTGTCCCCAAACAACTGCTCAACTGACTTACTCACGTCCTCACCTATCCCGGCGAGCGATTCTCCAGATCGGGCCATTAACCAATGATCGACCCCAAAGCACTCGAGGCCTGGTTCGTCACCGGCAGCCAGCACTTGTACGGCGACGAAGCACTGCGGCAAGTCGACCGCGATTCGCAGGCTATCGTGCAAGGTCTTGCACAACACGCCGGCATGCCGGTTCGCATCGTGTTCAAGCCGGTGCTGACCGGTCCGGAGGCAATCCGGGATATCTGCCGCGAAGCGAATGCGGCCAAAAATTGCGTGGGCCTCGTGGCCTGGATGCACACGTTCTCGCCGGCCAAGATGTGGATCTCTGGCCT
>DATFGJ010000706.1:0-2636 GCA_035249585.1 Lacipirellulaceae bacterium | reverse complement strand
TGCCCGGGCAGACGTCTTCGACCGCGACTTCGCTGCCGGATTTCTTGACGACGTCTTTGACGCGGATCAGGTACTTCTCCTTACAGCCGTTGCTGCTCTCCTTGCCGTTGTCCCAGCCTTTCTCGTGCGCGATCCAGTGCGCACAGCCGGTTCCAGGGATCGGCTCGTAGCCGCGCTTGCTGTCCATAAACCAGATGAAGCAATTTTTGGGCTCGACATGCTTGTCGACTTTCCTAATAGCGTCCTTTTCGGTTTGAACGGCCATTGAGATACTCCTTTTCGCGTGTTCGATTGGTTGAAACGAACGCCGGCAGGGCCGGCGAGGTCCACTTCGCGGATATCCGTATTTAGTTATTCGACGCTAGAGGTTCTTCAGGATGTCTGCCAACTCGGGATCCATCTGAGAATTATCAGGATTTGATTCCGCTTGGTTCGAAGCGAGGCCCGCGAGAAGGGTGTCAAGGTCATCGACTGAGCCGCCGGCCGACTGCTTGGGTTCTTCAGGCGTTTCGGGCGCGCCCGCGTGCTCCGTCGCACCTTCGCTCGTCGGTTCGTGTTCAATCAGGTAGGATTGCGGATCTGTCGAATCAGGTAAGTCGCCAGCGTCGGCCTCGTCGGTCATGGCAACCGGCGCCTCGCTTTCTGCCAGAAGCCCGGCCAAAAGCGCATCGAGCTCAGACTCGGCCTCCGATGCGGCCTGGGCTTCGTACGCCTCGACAGTCGGAATGTTCTGTTCGGGCTCCTCGACTGCGTCCTCGGGAGGTGCCTTTTCATCCGGCTCGATGGCAACTGGCGACCAGGGCCCGGCGAGCTCCGTTCCTGCAAGCGATTGGAAGCTGCCGAGGCGCACCTCCGGCCGTCCTCGGATGCTTAGAATTGGCATGAAGTTTTGCGACATCAAGTAGGCCGCTGTTGACTCGGTGACGAGCCGTTCTGTATTGGGCAGGGCAACCTGGTCGTCGTTTGCATCGGTGTAATAGTAAAATGGCACGTCATCGAGGCTCATGATCGTTCCCGGCCGCATGTCCGGGATGCCCTGCTCGGTAAAAGTCTTGCCGAGCAGCAACCCCGCGAGCATCGCGCCATTGGCCCAAAGCATGCCTTTGAGGCACGATTGAGAAGTAAACTCTTCGAATCGAAACGACTCGATTGGCTCGGTCTTCTGCCCATAAGGCCAGCGCAACATGAACCGCGGAACGGTGAGCCCAAGGTAGCGGGCGTGCGGCATGCTCCGCAGCGTGTTCCAGGATTCGAGGATTAGCGGATGCACCTCTTCCGCGGATTGACGCTTGATACAATCGGCGGAGATCGCGGCGATGAACGGCGCCTCGGCGGCCGCGGCGATTTTACCAATGCGACCCAAAAGCTCGGCGTGAGGCGGAGTTTCTTGAAAGATGTAATTCGCCAGCAATACCGAGAGAGGTCCAGACTGGCCGTCGACCTCGGGCTGTTCGACCAAGAGACGATATAGACCGGAATCTTCCAAGTCGTCAACGGCGCCCAGATCGGCGGCAAGCTCTTCGGCGGTGATGTCGTACAGCACGATTTGCATCTGTGGACCGGTTTCCAGCTCGCGAGTAAGAAGTTCCGTCGATCGCCATATCGATTCGAGGGCTTGGAAATCCGGGTGATGCAGGACTCGCCGCATCGCTTCAGCCAGCGCTTCGTCTACCGCGGCAATGAGCGGCTCTTGCTCGGGACTCGGCGCCGCGACGATATGCGGGCCGACAATCTGCTTGATCAAATGCTGGGCGGGAGTTGGACTCGGAGCACTCGCCGGCCGGCCAAGCAGACGCGCGAAGTCGTCCAATTTGCCGTGTGGAATGCTGGTGCTCCCCGACTTGCGCGAAGCCGGGATCGACTTGCCAGCTGCAGGCAGCGCCGCCCACGAGCGCACTTCTGTGGCGGCTGCCGAAAACGTCGCGCTGTTTTTCAGTCGCCGGCGAAGCCCTGACAATTCGTTGAAGAGATCGAGCTGACTGATCAGCTGATCGGGATGGAAATCGTCGAGCGAATCGATTTTAAGCTCCACACTGCCGCCGTCGGGGGCAATCGGCAGTCGAAGCCGGGGCGACAGACGCCTCAGGACGGTCTGGAAATTGTCGATATCTACCGGCTGCGGCTTGCGTGTGGCGAGTGCAGGGCCGATCTCAAGCGATTGCGCATTGGCGCGCCCAGAAAAGTCGCCCAATACGGCGATGCGAAGTGATTTGCCGAGGCCGGTAGGCCTGGGCCTTCGAGCCGCCAGGCGGCCAAAATTGACCGTGTATCTCATTGTTTACCTGCAGTCGTCGATTCTATCTCAACACGGCCTTTCCGCAATCGCGCCGACTGTGGACTTGCAATTGTCTAGTGTTTATAGTGTCAAGGTCATTTGCCGAACTGCGGCCGCAAAAATAGGGGTGAACCGTGAGCGACGAAGATGAAGTTGATGAATTGTTGAATGAAATTAGATCGGACGATGATGAATCGGCGGACGCCGAACGCGCAGATTCGGACATGGGCGACACTGATATGGAAGATTCCAATAACGTTAGCGATGTCGAGGAGAACATGATGAGCGGCGACGACGACGATTCGATGGGCGAAGACGGCGGGATTACGCAGGCGGAAGTTTACGACAACTTGAAGCGCAT
>DATFGJ010000705.1:0-10123 GCA_035249585.1 Lacipirellulaceae bacterium | reverse complement strand
GGCGTGGAACGAATTCAATCAGGCCATCGTCGAGCCCCAGCCGGATGTTGAGCGGCTGCGCGCGTTAGCCGAGGAACATCCGAACACCAAGATTCAGCAACTCGCGGATGTGACGTGGGCCGACAGCCAGGTTTGGCTGGCCGCTCACAATTATCTATACGATCGCGCCGGCGCAATGGATGCCCTCGAAAAGGCATCCAGCCGTTATCAATCGGTACTGGAAACATGCAAAGACGCGCGCGTTTTGAATCGAGCTCGGCTCGGCATGGCACGTGTCCATGAAATTCGCGGCGAGCTGGACAAGGCCCGCGAGGAATATCTCAAAGTCACGGGCGGCATTGCGAAGTATGCCGAGGAACAAGCCAAGCGGCTTGCGACGCCCGAATCCAAGGAAACCTATGCCTGGCTGGCGAAGGCGGAGCCGACGCGTCCGCGGTCCACCCCCGGTCTTGGCGGGCCAGCTTCGAACCCGGACTTTTCGGCCGCCGACCTGGCTTTGCCCGGCGATTCGCCGACCGGAGGCACGCCGACAGGCACTCCTGGCGAAGGCGAATCATTGGAAAAACTGCTGGAAGGTTTGAACATCGACTTTGGCGCGATCGACGAAAAGAACGATCGCTACCAGTTGCCGAGCGCAGCGCCGGGCGAGCCGGCGTCACCGCCGACCCAGAACCAAACGCCGGAACAAGGCGAGAGCGCGCCGCCACAAGGCCAGGCACCAGCGACACCGACTGACCAGCCGCCGGCACAAAGCGAGGCGGCGCCGGCTGAGGATCCCGCTCCAACCGAAAGTTCAGGCGACAATTCAACGGATTCGCAAACCGGAAATGCGAATGCCGACGCCGACCAGCCGGAGTAGCGACAAACGTCTCATCATCCATCCTGGCCGCAGCAATTTGTCGTTGAGCCGGATCATGCGGGACGGCGCCTCGATGTCTTTCTAACAGAGCAGCTGCCAGCATTTAGCAGAGCCACGCTGCAGCGGGCGATTGACGCCGGCCACGTCGAGGTCGACGGTATCCGCGGGAAGCCGTCGCTTCGGCTGCGTCCGGGCAACCAGGTTGTGGTCCAGCAAATTGAAGTTCCGCGCGAAGGGCCCGCGCCTCAAGAAATTCCCCTGGTGATCTTGCACGAAGACGAGGCGATCGTCGTCGTCGACAAGCCGGCCGGCATGATCGTGCACCCCTCCAAGGGCCACTGGGAAGGAACGCTTGCCAGCGCGCTGGCGCATCATTTCGGACAGCTCAGCGGGCGCGGCGGACCCACGCGGCCCGGCATCGTGCACCGGCTCGACCGCGACACCAGCGGTGTTATCGTGGTGGCCAAGAACGACCAGGTGCATGATGCGCTGGCAGCGCAGTTCAAGGCCCGGCAAGTGGCAAAAGAGTACCTCGCAATTGTCGCGGGCGTGCCCGATCGCGACCGCGATGTTATTGACGAGCCGATTGGCGATCACCCGACTCACCGCGAAAAAAAAGCCATTCGGCGCGAGGACCCGACCGCACGCCCGGCGCTCACACAATATGAAGTCCTGGAGCGCTTCGCGGGCTACGCGCTGCTGCGTGCGCTGCCAAAGACAGGCCGCACGCATCAAATCCGCATCCATCTTGCGCATGTTGGCTTTCCCGTGCTGTGCGATCGGCTGTATGGCGGCCGCTCGCAGCTCGCCGAACTCGAATTGATTCCGCGGGAACGGGCGGCCGAAGCTGCGGCCGCGGCAAAGCCGCCGGAGCCGCTCTTGAGCCGGCAAGCGCTGCACGCCCATCGGCTCACTCTCACTCATCCCACTTCCGGCGAGCAAAAGACGTTTGAGGCCGCCCTGCCGGTCGATATGCTACAAACGCTCGAGGCGCTCCGCCGCTGGCGCTCGCGAAACTGATAGCGGCCACGCATAGGAGAAATTCACATGAGCGTGCTGCAGGAATTCAAAAAGTTCGCGCTGCGCGGCAACGTGATCGACATGGCCGTGGGCATCATCATCGGCGGCGCCTTCACAACCGTCGTAAAGTCGCTGGTGGACGATGTGATCATGCCGCCGGTTGGCATGCTTACATCCAACGTCGACTTCAAGGAGTTGGCTTTTCCCCTTCGCGGCGAGGTCGGCGATCCAAACGCCATCACGCTAAAATACGGCGCGTTTATCAACAATTGCATTTCGTTCATCATCGTCGCCTGGGCTGCATTCTTCCTCGTCAAGGCAGTAAACCTTGCCGAAGCACGACTGCGATTTGGCGACCTGCCGCCGGCGCAAACGCCGCCTCCGCCCGAAGACATTCTCCTGCTTCGCGAAATCCGCGACTCACTGAAGCACGCGTAGGATGCAATTGTCGGCTGCCACTGCTAACTTGTTAGCAGTGCATTTCAAGCGATGGCCTTGTGGACCAAACTTAGTGGTCCTTATTTAGCTGGAGTCGTCATCACAATTTGTACTGCAAGGTCCCCATGACTACGCACTGCTGGACCACCCTATGGGCGGTGCCCAACCAGCAGTGGCACCCAATGCCAGCCCACCCTACTCAAACAGCGCCCGCATCAGCTCCTTGATCACGATTGGCCGCGGGCTAAGCAGCATCTCAGCGGCAACCACGCCGGCCGAACGGCCAAGGTAGCGGTCGGCCGCATCGACGCGCTCGAACAGATGCTCCTTCTCGGGCGGAAATTGCGTCTTATAGCAGCGAATCGCCGCCAGCTTGCGGGCCAGCGTGCTGCTGATGTCCACCACGATCTGCCCTCCAGGCAGCGGCGGGGCGGCCAGCGGCGCGCCCAACAGGCAATAAAGCTGGCGCGAAATCGTGTGCGGCGTCAGGTTCTCGAATTGCTCGTCCCACTTCGTGAGCCGTGAATAGAAAACAGCCGCGTCCGTGATCTGCATTGCCTGCCAGTGGTCGGGCGAGGCCATCGGCGTCTTGTCGCCAAGGCCGATCACCAGGCGCGGTCGATGTTTGCGAAACTCGATCGCTAGTTTCACCCGCGCCTCAAACGAATCAAACAATCGGCGGTTCGGCAAATGCAACAGCGTGCGCAGGTGCACGCCCAGGGCGTCGCCGGCCGCCTTTGCTTCGGCCATGCGCACATCGGGCCCGGGCGAAAGCGGCGTCGGCTCGCCGTCGGTGAGATCGATTATGCCGACTTTATAACCGGCGTCGACGAGCATCGCCAATGTGCCGCCACAGGCAATCTCCACATCATCCGGATGCGCGCCGACCGCCATCACGTCGAGTTGTTGATACGCAGTCGAAGTCATGGATCGATTCCGCGTTCAAAAGTCACGCCGTTAATGATAGCAAATCCTCTCTTCCGTCTCCTACGTAATTTGGCTAATCTCCGGACTCGCTGGAAGCCGCATCCATCGCTGCGCGTGAGGCTGAAATAGAAATGAATGAAACAAGGCATCCACCTGGCCGGCCGAGGCTTTCGGTCGCGATGATTGTACGCGATGCGGCCGATGTGCTGGCCAATTCGCTCGACAGCGTGCGCGGCATCGCCGACGAGCTTGTGGTAATCGACTTGGGCTCATCCGACGACACAATGGCGGTCGCTCGGCAAGGGGCTGACGTCGTCGACCACGTCGAGTGGCAGGAGAATTTCGCCGAAGCTCGAAACGAATGCCTTGGGCGCGTGACCGGCGAATGGGTGCTGTGGCTCGAAGCAGGCGAGACGCTCGACGACACTTCCGCCCAGCAGCTGCGGAACTTTGTCAATGAAGCGGCCGACCCGAATAAGGCCTATTTGCTATTTGTCCAGCGTCCAGCGGCCAGCGCCGCCAATTGCGCCGATCAGATCGGCCAGTTGCGGCTCGTGCCCAATCGGCCCGAGCTGCGCTTTCGGGGCCGAGTCCGAGAAGATCTTTTCCGCGCCGTCAAGGATGCCGGAATGGGCGTCGATGCGCTGGAGTGTATCATCGAGCGGCGCGCGACGGACGCGCAAGAACAACGTGCGCGGGCCCGCCTGCAGCTCAACTTGGCAAACTTGTCCCTGACGGAATCCGGCGATGTGGCTAGCCCGCTGCTGGCGCGAGCCGAGGCCCTGGCTCAACTCGGCCGGCCGCAAGAAGCCGGTCACGTTTATCGCCGCGCGATTGAACTAGCCGAACGCGGCAGCTCCGAGTTGCTTGAAGCGTATTACGGGCTGCTCAACGCGATGGACGCCGATCCGGTCGCCGCCGAGCGCCAAATCGCCACATGTATCGAAGCGCTCGAAATCTATCCGCTCGATGCCCAATTGCTCTGCGGCATGGGGAGCTACCTATTGCGCCGCGGACGGCTCGACCTGGCAGCCCGCTCGTACGAAATGGCCGTGAAGCATGGGCAAGTCGACCCGGCAACGTGGCATCTTGCAGATCTGGCGGATATGGCCGTGATTTGTTGGAGCCTGGTATTGCAGCTCATGAAGGAATCCGAACAGGCCGAGAGCGTGCTGCAATCGGCGCTTTCCGAGCGGCCCGAATCGCTGAGGCTGCGGCGGCAGCTCATCGAGCTGTATGTGAAGGCGGGCCGCGAGCGTGATGCTCTGGCGCAATGCGCTTCGCTGCCTGAGGACATGCCGTTCCGAGAGCAAATCCCCATTGTCGTGCGCGGCGCGCTGCTGGCCGCGGCGAAGAAATCGGCCGCGGCGCTTCGACCGTTGCGGGCTGCGTACCAGGCCGGTTGCCGCGATCCCCTGTGCTTTCGCTGGCTGGCAGCGGCCCAGTTGGACCTGGGCAATCTGGCGGATGTCGAGATCATCGTGGACGAATGGGAACGAGCCGAGCCTGGCAATTTGGAAATTGCCGTGTTCCGCAAGGCCGCAGCCGACCGGCGCCACGGCCAATCAACGCTTCGCGTGGACGGCCCGGCCAGTCTCCGCATACCCTCGCTGACGGACGCCCCATCCTTTCCATCGATGTTACCGCAAACCTAGCGGCAATTCGCCGCGGGCCCGTCTCCTGAGATTCTTGACAAAGCGGCACCTTGTCCGCATAGAATCGCCTGAATCAATGGGTCCGCCGCGTCTCGCCACGGGCCGCCCGCGGGCGTACCATTGACCATCGGAAATGGTTCTTTTCGGAAGGGGTAGATATATGAGTAGCGCTAATGCGGTAATTACGTGGGCCGGCGTCGAAGACGCGGGCATTGATATTGGCGGGACATGGCCGGAGGACGGCGCCAGCGAATTTCTGGGCCGCCCCGCCGACGACGAATTGAGCTGCGCAACCGATCCATTCGACGACTTCGACGACGACGACTTCGACGATGAGTTTGATGATGACTTCGAAGAAGAGTGGGACGAGGAGCTGCCCGGCGACGCGGATCAATTCGAACCCGACCCAGTTGAAGCGGAAGACGCCGACGACGGCCTGCCGGTCGAGCCTGACTTCGAAGACGAGGATTGATGTAGATACACTAACCCGAAGCGTAAGCGAGGGAATTCGCGGTTGATGAAACGTGGTCCAACGCGAATCAGGAATTGCACGTGATTTTTCCTCGCTGACGCTTCGGGTTAGTATCATCTTTGCGATTGCACGGCCCGCAACGTCGTGTTCTATTCGCAGTTTCCCTGTGATTCCCCCTCGTAGGGAGGGGCCAGGGGAGGGTTCTTCCATAGGCTGCCAATCAGCCATCCACCTGCCATGTTCCAGCCTGTCGAAGGCAACGCAAATTTTCCTGCACAAGAGCTGGCCATCGGCCGGTTCTGGAAGGAAGCGCGCATTTACGAGAAATCGCTCGCGCAGCGGAGCGGCGCGCCGCCGTTTGTGTTCTACGAGGGTCCGCCGACGGCCAACGGCATGCCCCACCCCGGCCACTGCCTCACCCGGGCCATCAAAGACCTCTTCCCGCGCTACAAAACGATGCGCGGCTTTCGCTGCGAGCGCAAAGCGGGCTGGGACACGCACGGACTGCCCGTAGAAGTCGAAGTCTGCAAAGAGCTCGGCATCCATTCGAAGGAAGAGATCGAAGCCTACGGCGTCGAAGCTTTCATCCAGAAGTGCCAGCAGAGCGTGTGGCGCTACATGCGCGAGTGGGAGCGGCTCACCGAGCGAATCGGCTTCTGGGTCGATCTTGAAAAGGCCTATGTCACGTACCACCAGAGCTATGTGGAGAGCGTATGGTGGTCGCTCAAGAACCTGTTCGACCGCGGCCTGTTGTACCAGGGCCACAAAATCGTCTGGTGGTGGGCACAAGGCGGCACGGCCTTGAGTGCCGGCGAAGTCGGCCTTGGCTACCGCGAGGTGGCCGATCCAAGCGTGTATGTGAAGTTTCCGCTACTAGATGCTGCGGGCAATTTCACCAACACGTCGCTCTTGGTTTGGACGACTACGCCGTGGACGCTGCCATCGAACCAATTCGCGGCGGTGCACCCCGATCTTGAGTACTCGGTACTGAGTACTGAGCACGACGGCAAACCGCATAAGCTAATCGTTGCTTCCGCACTCGTCGAAGCGCTCCGCACAAAGACCAAGCAGGAACTGCCTGAAGTCGAAAGCTCGATCAAAGGCCGCGAGCTGATCGGACGCCGCTACATGCCGCCGTTTGACTGCTACTATCGACGCAAAGTTGCGTTTGGTGCGAAGCTCGGCGAATTCCAAGATGATTTAAAGAACGGCGGTAGGGACTTCGTCGCATGGCGCGTCGTTGCTGCGGAATTTGTAACCACCGATAGCGGGAGTGGTGTGGTTCATCAGGCTCCAGCGTTTGGTGAAGTCGACTTCGAATTGCTGATCGCCGAACAGCGTCGGTTTGTTGGCGACGAGGGACCAGAGTTATTGAACGCCGTTGCACCTGACGGCAAATTCACCAACGAAGCCCCGGAATACCTTCGCGGCCGCTGGGTCAAAGAAGCGGACAAAGACATCGTTCGCGATCTGAAACAACGCGGACTATTGTTCCATCAAGAACAATACTTGCACGAGTATCCCTTCTGCTGGCGGGCCGAAGAGGATCCGCTCATTCAATATCCGCGGTTAAGCTGGTTCATTCGCACGACCGAATTCAAGGATGCGATGCTGGCCAACAACGCGGCGATCAATTGGTTGCCGGAGCACATTAAAAGCGGCCGATTCGGCAAGTTCTTGGAATCAAACGTCGACTGGGCGCTGTCGCGCGAAAGGTATTGGTCCACGCCGCTGCCGATCTGGAAGTGCGAGAAGACGGGCCAGATGGAGGCCGTCGCCAGCTACGAGGAATTACTCGCCAAGCCCAGCGTACGTGGTACTGAGTACTGGGTACAGGCAAAGGCCAAGCAGCCCGAGCTTCCCGACGACCTCAAGGTTCACAAGCCGTACATCGACTACGTCGAGTACGACTCACCATTCGCCAAGGGCGCCCGCATGCGCCGCGTCCCGGACGTGATCGACGCCTGGTACGACTCCGGGTCGATGCCATTTGCCCAGTGGGGATACCGAGGAGAGGATACTTCCGGCTCCCTCCCCCTTGCGGGGAGGGCTGGGGAGGGGGTCGAAGCAGATACGTGCGCTGCCGCTCAAAAATTTCACGAACAGTTCCCGGCCGACTTCATCAGCGAAGCGATCGACCAGACGCGCGGCTGGTTCTACAGCCAGCTGGCGATCAGCACGCTCCTCTTCAGCGGGGAGCAAGGAGCACGTAGCTCGGAGCAAGAAAAATCCGGTCTCCCCGCTCCCCGCTCCCGCCTCCCTGCTTCCTACCCGCACCCGTTCAGAAACTGCATCGTGCTGGGCCTGATGCTCGGCGAAGACGGGCAGAAGATGAGCAAGAGCAAGCGGAACTACCGCGAGCCAAACGAGATCTTCGACCGCTACGGGGCCGACGCGCTGCGCTGGTATTTCTTCGCCACCCAGCCGCCGTGGACCACCATTCGTTACAGCGAGCAGGCGATCAAGGACAGCATCCCGGAATTCTTGCTGCGGCTGTGGAATGTGTACAGCTTTTTCGTGATCTATGCGAACATCGACGGTTTTGATCCCGGTTTGGAAGGATGCAGGATGCAGGATGCGGGGGGCAGGGATCTTAATACTCGGGCACTTGCTTCTGCAAAATCCTATCGGCCGATCAACGAGCGCAGCGAGCTCGACCGCTGGATTCTGAGCGAGCTGAACCGCACCTGCGCGGCGGTCGTCGAGCGCATGGACGCATACGACAACTTCGGCGCTTGCCAGCGCATCATCGAATTCGTCGACGCGCTTTCAAATTGGTACGTCCGCCGCAGCCGCGATCGCTTCTGGGCGGCGGACAAGCGAGCCGGCGAAAAGCTCGATGCCTATTGGACGCTTTACGAATGCCTCGTCACAACGACGAAAATGGTCGCGCCCTTCGTGCCGTTTTTGGCCGAAACGATGTGGCAAAACCTGTCCGGAGTATTCCGAACTGTAGCCGGGGCCTCAGGTCCCGGCGCTGGCCTCAAAGAGGCCGGCTATGGCGCTGTCGAAAGCGTACATCTGACGGACTATCCAACCGGCGACTCGGCCGCGATCGACGAAGCCCTTTCCACGCGCATGAATCTCGTGCGCGAAATTGCCTCGCTCGGCCGGGCGGCGCGGAGCGGGGCCAACCTCAAAGTGCGGCAGCCGCTCGCAAAGGTCGAAGTTGTTTTGGCCGATACGGTGCATCGGCCGTGGCTCGAAGAACACGCCGGGCTCATCGAGGAAGAGTTGAACGTTAAGGCGGTCGACTTTACGACGCACGGCGAAGAGTACATCACTTACTCCGTCGTGCCGAATTTCAAGCGGCTCGGCCCGCGGCTCGGCAAAAACATGCCGGCGGTGAAAAAGCTACTCGGCGAAATCGATGCCGGCAAGCTGCTGGCCGACTTCAAATCGAGCGGCAAGGCCGAATTGAAGCTGCCCGACGGCACCTCCATTGAGCTCGACAACGAAGACATCGAAGTTCGCCTGCAAGCAAAAGAAGGCTGGGCCGCCGCCCAAGGCAAAGGCTGTGTCGTCGTGCTCGCAACTGAGCTGACGCCGGAGCTCGTGTTGGAAGGTTTGGCCCGCGACGTCGTACGCATCATCCAGGACCAACGCAAGGAACTTGCTTGTGCTTATACGGACCGCATCGAAATCGGACTGGTGACCGAATCGAACGAACTGAGTGTGGCGATCCAAAAGTTTCGCGACTACATCGCCCAAGAGACGTTAGCGATCAGGATTGTCACCGAACCCCTGCCGGGAGTCGAATCCATTAACATAACAATGGCGGGACACCATCTGGCTGTTTGTGTGCGGGTGGCAAAATGAGTCAATCCGCTCGTTCGACCAAGCCACTGAAGCTTGCCGTCCTCATCTCCGGCGCCGGCCGCACTTTGAAGAATTTCATCGACCTGGCCGCCGAGGGCGGTCTGCCGATTGAAATTCCGCTCGTCATCTCCAGCACACCGAAGGCAGGCGGGCTGAAGTTTGCCGAGGATGCCGGGATTCCCACGCGCGTGATTCGCCGGCAAGACTTTTCGCAAGGCGCCGCAGGTGATCGCGAATTCGGCGACGCGATTTTTTCAGCCTGCCGCGACGCCGGCGTCGATTATGTGGCTATGGCCGGCTTCTTAAAGCTTGCCCCGCTGCCCGAGGATTTCGCGGGCCGCGTTGTCAACATTCATCCGGCTCTGATCCCCGCATTCTGCGGGCCCGGCATGTACGGCCATCGCGTGCATCAGGCGGTGCTCGACGCCGGCGTGAAAGTCACCGGCTGCACGGTGCATTTCGTCGACAATGAGTACGATCACGGGCCGATCATCTGGCAGCAGCCGGTGCCCGTGTTCGACGACGACACGGTCGATACGCTGGCCGCCCGCGTGTTCGAAGTCGAGAAGGAAGCCTATCCGCACGTGCTGCGGCTGCTGGCCGCCGGACGGATCAAGCTGGAAGGAGGCCGGGTCACGATCACCAAGTCTCAGCGCGGCGAGCGCTCGCGCACCGGGGCGTACCCCATCGACTGATAAAACGCGATCGCCTCGCTCCAGCCGGCGTGAGTTTCCAGCTCGATTTCCCGCCAGCCGGCTACCCACGCGGCACATTCAAGCCGTGACATCAGCATTCGCCCGACGCCGCGACGCCGCCATGCCGGATCGACAAGCAGCCAGTGGACAGTGGAAACGCTGGCTGTCGTTCCCGTTCGCAGGGCCAGCGTCACCGCGCCGATGATGGCTCCGCGGCTGCTAGCCGCGTCAACAGCTA
>DATFGJ010000704.1:0-14720 GCA_035249585.1 Lacipirellulaceae bacterium | reverse complement strand
CATAGAGTAATATCTCGGAGCTCATTGGTTGGCCGGCCGTCCTTGCGATAATACGTTTTCGCGAAGTTGAGGTAGGCGACAATAAGCTCTACGACAGCGAGCTCACCGCGATCCGGGCCGACTGGGCTTTGCCGCCCGTGCTGCAACCATTCCCCTACGAGGCGGTCGTATTCGAGCTTGCTGGCCTTGGTCCCGTGGGGCCCGAGATAGTATCTGTGGCCGTTGAGTTCGACGAATGCTTGGGCACTAGCCTTGTGCTTGCGATACTTAGGCAGGGACTGTGTAAGACGTGGCATGTGCGACTCTCCCATTTCGAGGTGAATATGCCTAAGCGGGTACATACCCGCTTGGCTCACCGGGAAACGCCGCACTGCCGAACACCGACAGGTAACAGAGAACTCTTGTTTCGGCTTACTTTTTAGTGAATGGACAGGGGCGGGATCGAACCGCCGACACCAGGATTTTCAGTCCTGTGCTCTACCAACTGAGCTACCTGTCCGGTAGCTTCATAATAGGGAAAACTGCCCGACTGTAAATGGCAGCGGAGAGGCATGATGGATTCAGGGGCCAGCAGGGGTAAGCATCGGTCGCGGCGCCGGGCCGCGTCGCTTTGCGCATTTTCGTGCATCACGGCGATTGTGGCTGGCAACCTGTCGCAGAGCCGCGCTCAAGGCGTGACGCCCGAGAGTCCCGAGGTCAAGAAGCTCGTCGACTCGGCGCTTGCATTCCTGGAAAAGAATGGCGATGAGCGCCTGGGGGGCAAGTGCCTTTTGGGCTTGGCGTTTCTGAAGGCGGGCCGCACCAACCATCCGCGCGTAAATGAGGCGCTCGCGGCTTGCCGGGAGACGATGTCGGCCAACCCGCCGGATGCCGTGCTGGATGTTTATAGTAACGGTCTGGCCATCATTTTTTTATGCGAGCTATCGTCTCAAGGGCATCGGCGCGAAATCGAATGGTACCTGAGCCGGATGAAGGCGCGGCAAAAGCCGCACGGCGGCTGGGGTTACCACGATTACGTCACGGGCGACACGTCACAAACGCAGTATGCCGCGTTGTCGTATTGGGAAGCCCATCGGCGCGGCTTCAGCCTGGATGGAAACTCGGTGGAAAACCTAGCCGATTGGATCATGCGAACGCAAGATCCTGATGGATGCTGGGGGTATCAGGCCCAGGTTTCGACAGGTACCGGGCTGGTTCCGCAAACGGAAAAGAATCCCTCGATGCTTTCGGCAGGGATGGGAATCGCGTACATCTGCGCCGATCTGTTCGGCGTTACATTCGGGCAACTCTCGGCTGAGCCGCGCGAGGAAAAGTCGTCGCTGCCGGCGGCGTTGCGGCCGGCGGGACAAAGTGCCGGGCCGGCGCGCCGTATTCGTCCGCAGCGCACCAACATTGGAAAACTAGGCGCGGCGATCGATGGCGGGCATCGTTGGATGGAGAAAAACTACGAAATCAACTTTAGCATCAAAGTTTACTATTACCTCTACGGACTGGAACGCTACAAGAGCTTTCAAGAGACGTTCGAAGGCACGTCCGACGAAAGTCCGAAATGGTATAACGACGGGTATAAGTTCCTCGCCGGGGATCAGAAGGAGGATGGAAGCTGGCAGGGCTACTGCGGTGCCGAGTGCGACACGGCCTTTGCGACCTTATTCCTGTTGCGGTCGACGAAGAAGAGCCTGGGACGCGGGTTGGGCGAAGGTACGCTGTTAAGCGGTCGTGGTCTGCCAAGCAATCTGTCGCGGGCGAAGATGCGCAACGGCCAGCTGATCGTCGAGCAGATTCACACCAAAGTCGACGAGCTCTTGTCGATGATCGACGATAAGGACGCGGCCGTTCTAGATGAACTGGCACGGGATCCGAGTCAGTTAGTTGTAGCGCAGGTTGACGAACAAAGTGCGCGCCGGTTGCAACAACTTGTGCGCGGAGGCGAGCCGGAAGTGCGGCTCTTGGCCGTGCGCGCTCTTGGTCGAAGCGGAAATTTGAATTACGTTCCTTCGTTGCTGTACGCACTCACGGACCCCGACAGGCGGGTTGTTCTGGAAGCTCGCAACGGCCTGCAATTCATCAGCCGCAGCTTCAAAGGCTATGGCCCGCCGGATGAGTTCACTGACCAGCAGCGTTACGAAGCCCTCGACAAATGGAAGAATTGGTACAAGTCGATCCGCCCCGCGGCCCTTCTGGAAGAATGAATGCGGGCATAAATAAGCAATGGGTAAGCGAATAAAAAATAGCGGCGACGCTTCCTGCTCCTTCACTCACCCCACCTGAACTTCACTCGGCTCGCGTAGCAATGTCCGTTCCCCAGACGACATCCCGTTATCAATTACGCGTCAATGCGTACGATCGCGTCTCGAGTTTGCTCGTTTCGGTGTTGGTGATCACTGGTTTTACCGTCGCGGGACTGATCATCGTGTACGTGGCGCGTCAATTGATCGACACACAGCGAGCAGTTCCGTTTCAACCGGTAAATCCGGCGGGCCGGCCAGCGGACGCGGCCATGGGCCTCGCGCGCGATCTGGAGCCGCCCGGCATCGAAGAAGTCCCCGATTTGATTGAGCCGCAACTTCAGGACACGCTCAGCGCCGTGGCCTCGGCCGTGGCGGCAAGGACGGCCCTGTTATCGGACGAGGATATCGATTCACAACTGGAGACCGGCCACGGCAGGGGACTTGGTGACAACCGGCGAGCCGGTTCAGGAACCGGCAGCGGTCCCGATGAGCCGACTCGCGAGATTCGCTTCCAACCGGCCAGCCTTCGGCAATATGCGCAGTGGCTCGACTCCCTGCACATTGAATTGGGAGTTTTGGGCCACGACAACAGGGTTCACTACGCTTATAATCTAAGCCGCGATAAGCCCAGCGTGCGGATGGGCGGCGCGGATCCAGCGCAAGACCAGCGCATGTTCATGAACTCAGCCGAGACGAGCTTTGCGGCGCTGGATCGCCAGCTGACCGCCAAAGCGGGCATCGCGGACAAGGGTGACATAATTCTGCAGTTCTTTCCCCCGGACACAGAGGCCATCCTCTTAGGCTTGGAACAGAAGCACGCCGGGGAGCGCAAGCCGGACGAGATTCGCCACACGGTGTTCCGCGTGACGCCGGTCGGCGACCGTTTCCAATTGAGCGTCGAGCAGCAATCCTACCGCTGAGGATTAAGTCTAAAGCCAGCGCATTGGGAGCGACAAACACATAGGCAGCCAACCGCTTCAAAATGCGAAGATCCACGCAACATCCCACCCCACCAATCGGACGGCACGCCTGGCTCGCCGAAGCAAAGCATGGAACAACTTTTTTATCTTATTGGAGTCGCGACCTACGCGGCGCAAGCGCTCATCGCTTTGTGGGGCGGTTTTAACGTGGTGCTGGCCTGGCGGCGCGTGGCGCAGGTGCAATTCCGCCGCGAAGCCGACCAGGATCGGTTTTTGGACGAGCTCGAAGACAAGCTGCAAAGCGGTGAATTCGAGGAAGCCGCGGCACTCTCGGAAAGCAATCGCAAGGCGATGCCTCAGCTCGCGCTGTACGCGATCGAGAACCGCGACATGGACTACAACAAGCTGCAGCGCCGCCTTACCGAGCGCCTGCAGAACGACGTGCTGGCGGACCTCGAGCATCGTTTGAGCTGGGTGGGCACGGTGATCAAGACGGCACCGATGCTCGGGCTTTTCGGCACGGTAATTGGCATGATGGGCGCGTTCGCCAACTTGGGAAGCGGCACGAAGGTCGACCCAGGCCAATTGGCTCAGGATATCTTTTTTGCCTTGATTACCACGGCCATTGGATTGGCGACCGCGATGCCGCTGCTGGTTTGCCTGGCCGCGATTAACGTGCGAATCCGCAAAATGGAAGACTTGGTGGCGGCTGGACTGACGCGATTGATCGAGGCCGTGAAGCTTGTCAGTGAACCCGCCGAAGTAAGGCGATAAACCATGCTGCTGGTGGCGAATCAAGAAGAATCGCGGCCCGAAGAAGAAGCTCTGACGGCGCTGCCGTCAAGACGCAAGGGCGAAGATGCCGACCTGGACATCACGCCGATGATCGACATGGTGTTCTTGCTGCTGATTTTCTTCCTCGTGTCGTCAACGCCGGACCAAAAGACCGCGATCGAGCTTCCCGCGGCGCGGCATGGCGTGGCAGTGACTCAACACGATGCGGTGATCTTCACGCTGGCCGAAGGCGGGCTAGGCGCCGCCCCGGCGTTCGCGGCCGACGGCCGAATTCCCGGGACCGAACTGCCAGAAGATAATGAGGCGCGGTCAAGTCGAATAAGGGAGCTGGTGGAGCAAGGCTTTCGAGAGAACAAGAACTCGGTCGTAATCAAAGGCGATAAGAACGTCGCCCATCGCGACGTCGCCCAGCTAATCAAGGCAGCATCGCAAGTCGAGGGGGTGAAGCTTCACCTCGCCGTGTTGGATACAGAGTAGACGCGGAGCCGCGGTCATGTCCGAACCGACGCCCGATGCCATTGACGTAGCCGAATTGCAGCGTCGCGGCGCGGACCGTGCCGAGGCCGAAATGGACATGACGCCGATGGTCGACGTCACATTTTTGCTGCTGATTTTTTTTACGGTCACCGCCGCGTTCGTCATACAGAAATCACTCGAAGTGCCGCCAATCCAGGAGGAAGAGGCGGCCGAGTCGCAAACCGTGGAGGATCTGGAAAAGGACTCAATCGTAATCCGCGTCGATGGGGACAATGTGTTTTGGATCGGCTGCCCTATTTGGACTGAGGAACAGCGCGCGCCCAGCATCACCGACATGCAAGCCAAAGTGCGCGAGGCACGTAAGGGTGACCGCGATGGCCCGGGGCCGGCGAAAATGCTCGTACAAGCCAATGGCGACGCCACCCATGAACATGTTGTAGCAGCACTCGATGCCGGATCGGCCGTCGGAATGGAAGATATTCGATTGATGAGCTATGAGGACGGCGATCTTTGATCAAAAGTGAGTAGGTGAGCAAGTGAGTAGATGAGTAAGTCGTATAGTTGGAAGCCTACTCACTTACTCACCATTCCCCATTATGTCGTTCGCAAAACTTATCGACGAGCTCGAAGAACGCGGCCTGCTGTCGGACCGCGTGATGACCAAGCTGCGCGAAAAGTTGGCGCAGACTGATCGACCATTGTCGGCCAAGGCCGTCGCCAAGTTTCTTGTCGAGAAGAAGCACATCACTCATCGACAGGCCACGGAAGTACTCGGCAGCTTGCTGCGGAGCGGAATCGACGTCGATGCGGCGGCAAGAGACGTAGCGGCCGATGATGAGGTTGCACTTGTTCCTCTTCCGGAAGACCAGGACGATCCAGAAAGCAGCTCGATTTTCGCGCCATTTCTGACGGGCCACAAGAATCGTAAGGAGGCCAAGCCGCCACAGGACCAAGAAGTGAATCCGGCGCCAGATAACGACGCGGCGGCAACCGACATTAGGCCGGCGGGGAAGCGCGACGAGGTAAAGGTTGCCCCGTCGAAGACTCCGCCAGTCGACAAGCGCTTGCCGCGAAAAACGGATCGACCCCAACGTACCGATGCAGCAACGACGGAGGTGGCTGAGGAAACGCCGGCTACAGAAGTCCTCCCCACGAGAAAATCAGCGAGAGACCGCAAGCCGCGCCGTTCAGCGACAACCGATCGGGACCGCCGCAGCGATCGGGTACAAGCGAAAGGCAAGAGTGAATGGGATTCGCCGTTGATCTTGCTCGGCGGCGGTGCGCTGGTCGTCCTCTTGCTGGCCGGCGGCACAATCGCCTGGCTTCTGAATTGGGAGACCGGCGACGAAAAACTACGGTTGGCGCAGGACGCGCTCAGTACCGGCTCGTATACACAGGCAATAACTCATTATCAAGAATTCCTCGAAAAGTTTCCCCGGCATCGAGAGCACAGCTTAGCGCGAGTGCAGTTGGCCATGGCGAGCCTACGCAAGGCGACAGAAGCCTCCAGTTACTCCAACGCATTGAGCATCGCAAACGAAGAGCTCGACGCGATCGAAACTGAGGAAAAATTCAGCGAAGCGCACGCGGAGCTGGCGGCGCTGCTGCCGCGAATCGCCCAGGGCTTGGCGACGGAAGCCGAAGCCGCTTCCAATCCCGCGGACGCTGAACGATTGGTTGGCGCTTCGAGTGAAGCGTTGGCGCTCGCCAGCAATACCAAATTCGTCCCGAAATCCCTGCGAGATGAATCCGAGCTGGAAGTAACTCGTCAAACGCTGGAGCGCGTGCGGCGACGACAACAGTCGCTGACTGACCTCGACGCGACTCTCGCGGCCATGGACGAGGCAATCCGTTCCGGCGACACGCGTGCCGCATACTCCCGACGGTTTGAGTTTGTGAAGCAGCATCCGGAATTGGCTGGAGACGCCAAACTGGCGGAACTGCTGCAAAAAACGGCGATAGCCGAAAGGGCCGCGATCAAATTTGTTGCCGATGAGCAAGCGGCGGAAACGAGCGAGCGGCCGACGCCATGGATCGCTGCCCTGGCCACCGCCCGTCATCGCGGACCGTCGACTGCGGCAGACGGAAGCAACATCGCCTGCGTACGGGTCAACGGCGCCGCATACGGACTCGACGCATCAACGGGCCGACTCTTGTGGCGCCGCCAGGTGGGCTATGAATTCTCGGGCGCGCCGGTGCGAACTGGCGCCGACGTGTTGATCACCGACGCGGCGCGCCATGAGCTGCTTCGGCTCGAGGCGGCAACGGGCCGGCTGCTTTGGCGGCAAGCGATCGGGGAGGCCTTCGCTCAGCCGGTCATCGTCGGTGAACGCGCTTTTCTCGCGGGGGAATCCGGCCGGCTGCATGTCGTCGATTTGAAGTCGGGCGCCCGCGCTGGATTTGTGCAATTTGCTCAATCGCTTCGTGTTCCGCCGGCGGCCGATCGGCTGGGCGAAAAGTTATATGTGGCCGGCGCGCATTCCAACCTGTACACACTGGCGCTTGCGGACCTCGCCTGCATTGGCGTGTATTATCTGGGTCACGCTGAGGGCAGCATCAGCGTTCCGCCGGCCCATGTGCTGGACAAATTAGCGGTCGTCAAAAACGACGGTGTCGAAACAAGCCGGCTGCATATCCTGTCGCTCGATGACAAGGGCGCCGTTTCGAAGGAGGAGACGCAAAGCCGTCTCAAAGGCCTCCCTTCCGCCCCGCCGATCGTTGCGGGACGTCGGTTGCTGATCGTCACCGATCGCGGGCAAATTCAGGTATACGATGTCGCTTCGGCGGAAGGCGACAAGGCGCTTTCGCGCGTTGCCACGCGCGAACCATCGGGCACTGAGCCGCTAGCGCGGCACGTGGCGGTTATCAACCGGAATGTCTGGATCGGCGACACTCAACTAACTAAGTATTCAATTCTGCCGACCGGTAACCGCTTGCCGGTGCAAAGCATTCGGGACAATTTCGCCGGTAGCAGGTTTGATCATCCATTGGAGCTCTTCGGCGAGACGCTCGTGCACGTGCGTCGCCCGCAGGGCCGCGCAAGCGCTGTGGTTGCGGCGACGGCCGCCGCCGATGGCCGCGTTCTGTGGGAGACGGAGCTGGCATTGCTCCCGGCCGGGCCGCCGATTGTGAATGAACCTTCCAAGACGCTGGCGCTTTGCAGCGCCGATGGGCATGTGTTTGCATTTGGCGAGGCAGCGATCCGATCGCGCGTGCTGGATCAGCCGCTCGAGGCACAGCCATCGCCGGCCGAATTGCACGCGATCACGGCGGCCGTCCATCTGGGCCGTGGCCGCGCCGCTTTTTGCGCGCCCGGTTTCGATCGGCTGCTGCTCTATAACCCCTCGCTGGCCGAGCGCGCTGCGCAATGGGTCAAGCTTGAGAGTCAACTTGCATGCGCGGTCACCCCGCTGGGCGATGGATTTGTTGCGCCGACAAGCGTGGGACAGGTATTTTATCTGCGGGCAGAGGATGGAGCGCAAATCGGCGTGCCGTTTCAGCCGCAACTCGAGCCGGGGAAGACGGTGGCCTATCAGCCCGCTGCCGTGGTCGACGCAGCGGCTCACCGATTCGTCATTGCGGATGGAAGTGAAAAAATATATCTCGTCGAAGCTGCCACACAGCCGCAGCCGCATTTGCGAGCCATTGCCGAAGCAAAGGCGGGCCCTTATTCGATCGGATCGCGGCCGGTCGTCTTAGGTGACGCGGTGCTCGCGGTCGGCGGCGGCTCGCATCTGCTGCGTTTCAGCTTGCCGTCGTTGAAACCGTCGGGCGAATTCGCGCTGCCCGCGCCGGTCGTATGGGGACCTTATGCGGCTGGGAATGCGGCCCTACTGGCTACTGCCGATGAGCAATTGATTCTAATATCCTCAGCGGGCGAAGTGGTGTGGAGCGTAAAACTCGATCATGGCGACCTGGCAGGCGAGCCGCTCAGCGTCGACGATGCCGTGCTCGTCGCATACAAGAAAGGCATCATCGAGCGGCGGGCCACGGGCGATGGCACGGCGCTTGCGACCAAGGACTTGGAGCATCCGCTCGCGTCGGGACCGGTTCGTTTTCAACAGCGCCTGGTGATCTCTGCGCATGACGGCACGCTGCTTGTCGTCGACGAGCCGTGAGTCGCATCATGACCACAACGGTTGCTCGCACATTAGCTGTTTTCTTCCTCGCGAGCGCCGCGCTGGCGCGGGGTCAGGACGCACCGGCTGCGCGCCGCCCGCTCATTGAGCGCACCCCTTTCGACGTGGTCGTCCTCAATCGCGCCAATGGCGGCAAGGCGTACGAAGTCTCGCCGCTGGCACTGCCACAGCGGCCTCTGGCTGCGATTCCCACAGAGGGAACGCTGGTCGTTCGGCTGTTGGATCGGCCGCTTGAAGAATTCGAAGTTTTGTGGGCCAACGTGGCGGAGGTCCGCGTGTACGAACAAATGTTGTTCGATGAGGCGCGCAAACTTACGGCCGCCGGGAAATTCGACGAGGCCTACGATTATTTCGCCAGATTGCAGGCCGATTACCCAACCTATCCGGGTTTGCGTGATGCCGTGAGCGACTATTTGCGGCGCAACGCGCTTGCGCTCTATCAGGCGAAACAGCATGATCGGGCGCTCGCGCTATTGGTTACGCTGCACGAGCACAATCCAACATTCGCCGGCTTTGCCGGCGCACTGGAAACCGTCGCGGGAGAGATCATCGAGCGCTACCTGCGCGAGGGCAACTATTCGGCCGCCCGCGGCGTGCTCGAAATGTGGCGGCGGCAGTTTCCCGGCCTCGCTGAGGAAGCAGTGGCCAACTGGCAGCGTCGATTTGAAACGGCCGCGTCGCGGCAGTTGGAGGAGGCGGAGCGGCTGATCGAGCGTAAGCAATATGTCGCGGCTCGGAGGGCCGTGGGCCGGGCGCTGGGTGTGTGGCCGCAGTTACAAGCCGCCAACAATTTGCTCGATCGAATCCAGCGCGAATTTCCGTTTATCGCCGTCGGTGTTTTGGAGACTTCCCCGCGGCAACCCACGCGGCGAATCGATAGCTGGGCCGCGCTGCGCGCAAGCCGGCTTGTTGAGCGACTGATCGCCGAGCAAGTCGATTTCAGCCCGGAAGGCGGCGTGTATCGCAGCCCCTTCGGAGAATGGGAGCTCGATGAGAGCGGCCGCGAGCTCGGATTGCGGCTGCATTCCGCTGCGGAGGCGGGCCAGCCGACGACGAGCGGCTTGACTCCAGATAATCTGTCTCGATTCCTGCTGGCCATGGCCGCGCCCGGATCGCCGGACTACTACGCCGATTGGGGCAACCTTCTTCATGGCGTTTCGATTGATCCGGCCACAAGCACTGTGCAAGCGCATTTGCGACGTGTGCACGTTCGGCCAGAAGCGCTGCTACAAGTTCGGCCGCCTCTCACGAGCAATGCCGCACGATACGCCATTGCCGAGCATGGCCAAGAGCAAGTTGTGTTTACCGTAGCAAGCACGCACAGCGCTCAGCCGGGCGGAATTAAGGCGGTTGTCGAACAGAACATGGCCGACGACGAGGCGGCGGTCGAAGCACTTTTGGCTGGTGACATTGACGTGCTCGATCGTGTGCCGCCGTGGCACGTCGAGCGGCTGCGCAAGGTCGAGGCCGTTCGCGTGCATTCCTATCGTTTGCCAACAGTTCACGTTTTGATTCCCAATCCCCAGCGGCCGCTTTTGGCGAAACGCGAGTTTCGCCGCGCGCTGTGTTTCGGCATCGATCGCGAATGGATTGTGCAGCGCGTTCTGCTGGCTGGCGCGGAGTTGCCCGGTTTTGACGTATTGAGCGGTCCATTTCCCACAGGCACATCGCTCAGCGATCCGGTGCGCTACGCTTACAACGACCAAATCGCACCGCGTGCATTCGAGCCGCGGCTGGCCGCCATCCTGTCTACCGTGGCCTGGGCGAGCGTGCAAAACCCGAGCGGGGACAAAGAGAAAGAGCAATCGCAACCAGCGGAGATTCCCGAATTGGTGCTCGCGCATCCCAACGACGCCATTGCCCGTGTCGCCTGCCAGTCCATTCAGGCGCAGCTTGTCCGCGCCGGCATCCCGATCAAGCTGCAAGAATTTTCGGCCGACGATCTGCTCACCGGGCGAGTTGAATGTGACCTGCGCTACGCCGAGCTTGCTGTTTGGGAACCGGTGGTCGACGCACGGCGCATCATGGGGCCGGGCGGGCTGGTCGGCGAGCGGCGCAGCCCCTATGTCGATGCCGCCTTGCAAAGGCTCGACGAGGCCACGAACTGGAACGACGTGCGGGACCGGCTCGCCGAGATGCATGAAATTGCGCATCATGAACTGCCGGTGATTCCACTTTGGCAGACGGTGAACTTTTTCGCTCACCGGGCTACGCTTCGTGGAATCGGTGACTCGCCCGTTTCGCTATATCAAAACATCGGCGGTTGGAGCACCGCAACCGGCGGCGACGTCGCCAGTGCCACGCCGGCGCCGTAATCGCGAGTAAAGCGTGTTACATTGCGGAATGATCACAGCTGACTGCCGGCGGAATCGCGTCGCTCCGCCTTACCGCTGGCGATTCAAGTGCGGCGTTCGCTCAGCCATTGGTTCGATCGCAATTGCTCTGCTGTGGCAACTGCCCATTTGGGCAAGTGATGACGATCGCGGTTGGGACTTTCGGCCGTATCGAATCAAAGCGGTTGTCGCTTTGGATGTTCCCGGCGGCCTGACCGAAAAGCTCGCCATTGAGCTGCAGCGCCATCTGCGCGAGCGCGTCGACGCAGCGATAGGCCCACTTTGGTCATTTGAAGCGCAACTTGCCAAAGGCGTGTTGCGACAATCGGTGCTGTCGAATTTGCGCACTGGCGGCAGCGCTTCACCGGCTGATTTTTCGTCGGACGGCGACAAGCTTCTATTGCTCGCGCTCGAGTCGAAGGCAGACGGCTTTCAATTAACAGCGCGCGAGTTCGATCATTACATTCAGCGTTGGGGCACGCCCATTCGCCGCGAGTCGCGGCAATGCGAAATGCTCGCGGAGCAGATGTTTGCCCTGGCACGGCAGACGGTTGCGCCGCTGGCGAACTTGGAAGTTGATCCGAACGACCCAAAAAAAGTTGTGCTCCACGCTCGCGGCGGCAGCTTATTCAGCGCTGGCAGCGGCGAGCTATGGGCCAAGCCAGGCGACGTCTTTCTGCCCGTTCTGCGCCGTACGACGCGCGGCGGCGAATTGGCGGAGAACGGCATACAAGTTGTGCCCTGGACCTACGTGGAAGCAGCGAGCGTCGAGGGCTCGAAGGTTGTTGGCCTCATCCACAGCGGCAGTCGCCGGCCTTTCAGCACGCGGCGCGGGGGCCGAGTGGAGCAGATCGCCGTGGCGCTTCGCGCCGACCCGGGCGAGACGCGGCTCTGTCTCCATTCTCGCACGAACCCCGATAAGCCGCTCGCCGGGTACGAGTTATACGTGCAAAAACCAGGTGAAGAGGCTACGGCGCGAATCGGAGCAAGCGACTCCGAAGGCAGGATCACCATCCGCGCCGGCGCACACCCGGTTCAAACCCTGTTCATCAAGCACGGCGGCCAGTTATTGGCCAAGTTGCCGGTCGTGCCGGGTGCTGAAGCGGAAATTAAAGTGCCACTTCCGGACGATGATATGCGGCTGGAAGCGGAGGCACGACTCGCTGCAATGCGCGAGGAGCTGGTCGACGTCGTTGCGCGGCGAAACATTTTAATGGCACGCGCTCGACAGAAAATTGAAGAGAAGGATTTTGAAGCCGCCCAGGAATTGATGAGATCGGTGGATCAATTGCCCGGCCGGTCGCAATTCAATTTGACCCTCACGACCGCCTCGCGGCTCGTGCGCAGCGACGATCCGCAAATCCAGCGGCGGATCGACCAGCTGTTTCAGGCCACGCAGACCGTATTGACCCAGTATCTTGATGCGCGGGCCATCAGCGAATTACACGAGGAACTGCGCGCCGCTCAGCGTAAGCAATGAGATACAACGAAAGATTGGTCTCGGCAAGTCGAAAATACGCTTTAAAGCTTGCAACAAATAAATTAAACCGCCAAGATCGCCAAGAAAGAGAACGGGATTCTTTGGATCCTTGGCGTCCTTGGCGGTTTCATATTGGTAGAGGCTTCAATTATGGCGATCGCGCTCAGAACGGCATCTGCTTGCCTTCTTCAAACTCAAGCTTCGCCACGTCGCCCGACTCAATGTCGAACGTCACGGCATGCACTTCGGCGACGCGCAGCGGCTGATTCACGGCCTCGCCGAAACGCTCGTCGAGCTGCAGTTCCACCAGCCCTTCGAACACATGAAGCTCGAATGATTTTTCGGCAGCCAGTTTCAAGGTGAAAGCCGTGCCCAGGTCGACGAAACGCGCAAGCGAGCTGATGACGGTGAAATCGCGCGCGGTCGTCGGCACTTTGGCGGCGATCCGGCCGTCATGCAAGTGAACAGCCATCGGCGAATCCAGTCGCAGCGAAACCGGCGCTTCCAGCAATAGCTGGGCCCCGCTTGAGAATGTCACGAGAGCGCTTCCCTGGAGAAGCTTCAGCTCCTGACCATCATGGAGTAAGCTGCCGACGCTGATTTGCGAGGTCGCGCTATCCCAACGGCTGCCGGTCGACTGTGTTAATTGAGCGACAATTACCGGACGCGTGACGATCATATACGCCAACAGCGAGATACTTGCGGCGACCAAGATACTCGCGGCCAAGACGCCGACGAACCGCATTCGCGACCGCTTCGCTGTCATCGTGCGTCGCGGCGCTTGAACGGCGAGCGGCACCTTGCTCGGCGCCGAATTGTTTGATTGGCGCTGACGTATGGCCTGTTCTTCCGGGTCGGCGGCTGCAGTCACCGCCTCGACGTTCGCCTGGTCGGGCACACGACCCTGGTCCATCCAATCCAGCAACTGAGAATGAATAAATCCGTCGTACACGAGCTGGTCGAGCGCAGCAGGATCTGCCGCAAGCGCCCGGCCCAGCTGACGCCGCTCATCGTCGGTTAGCTCATCGTCCAGATAGGCACTGATCCAAACATGAGTTTCGTTCATTCTTGACCTTCTTAACCTGACCGCTTTTGTTCTGAAAAGTTCGGTCACTGCGACGAGGCGAATCGCTCCAACCTGCCGGCGCGCCGCTCAATGCAGCGGCGCAGACTTTGGCGTGCTCGGCAAAGCAGCATCCGCACCGCTCCGGACGAGAGCATCAGCTCGTCGGCGATTACATTCGATCGCATCCCGCGGCGGTAGCGCAAATCGATGACGCGCTTCGATCGTCCATTGAGCTGCTCGAGGCACTGGGCGAGGGCTTCACGGACGGGATCGACTTCTTCAGCCAGCACCTCATAGCGAATCGCGATTTGGTCCACAATGTCGTCTCCAAACCGGTGCTTATCGATTGCCTTCTCGCGCCGGTAATACAGCACCTCATATTTGGCGAACCCGACAGCCCAAGCGGCGAAGGATCGCGACTGGTCGTATTGGTCGAACTTTCGCACGAGCGTCACGGCCACGCGCTGCAGTACCTCATCGGCCTGTTGATAATCGGTAATCAGCGTGCGAATGAACGCGGCGATTGTGGGGTGCGCGGCGGTCCACAACGCGGCAAATTGTTCGGCCTGTTGTGGGTGCATAGGGTTGATCCAGTCACTGAGAGCTTCTAACAAATGAATTTAACCGCCAAGAACGCCAAGTAAACCAATTGCCTTCTTGGGATTTCTTGGCGCACTTGGCGTTCTTGGCGGTTCATATTGTTAGAGGCTCTAAGTTATTCTGCGCTAAGGTGAAAACTGTCACAAAAAGCAAGATTGCCAGCCATCGTTTGCTGGTAAAACAGACCGCCATTTCGTTTTGGCAAGCCCGGCTGCACGTCGCCCAGATCATCGCAGGACCCTTAGATTGGGCAAGTGCGATCGCAACTCGGCGACTCCGGCGTCTGACACATGGGTCTTCATGAGCTCCAATTGCTGCAAACACCGCAGCCCGGTTAGACGAGCGAGTCCGGCATCCGAAATGCGAGTCTCATGCAGCCACAGCGTTTCAAGTTCCTGAAGTTCTTGCAGGTGAGTTAGACCGGCATCGGTGATTTGCGTCTTGTCGAGCGCCAAGAATCTCAATCGAGGGTGGTTCTTGAGGTGTCGAGCGCCGTGATCAGTAATTCGCGTCTCGCGCAAGTAAATTCTGCGTAGCTGCGAAAGTCCGCTGAGAGCGGCCAGACCTTCGTCGCCGACTTTCGTGGCGCCGATGTCAAGATTGCGCAGCTTTTTAAGCTCGCGAAGGTGCATCATGCCCTCATCGCCCACGCGCGTGCCGCCGACCAGCAAGTCCTCCA
>DATFGJ010000703.1:0-16958 GCA_035249585.1 Lacipirellulaceae bacterium | reverse complement strand
TAGGTGAGGGACGTTAGCGTCGGCGGCAACGCCGAATTCGCGCGTCACAGCGTTGCGACAGTAAATTCGGCGTTGCCGCCGACGCTAATGGGCTCGCCTACGCATCATCCACTCAAATTGCGGCGCCGCCCCGGTAGTTGTCGGTGGCCACGTAGCTGACGATGATGCTTTCGTCGGCCAGCCCGCTGTCGAAGATCACGGTGGGAATTCCCTGCTGCTGAGCATCTTTGACGGGCGCGACGAGGGCCTGCGAATCGAGCGGGGCCAGAACCAAACCGTCCACGCCTTTGGTAATGAACTCCTGGACGACGTTAATCTGCCCTTCGGCGTCGTTCTCGAGCAGCGGCCCCTTCCATAGCACCTCCACGTTGCCGGCCTCCTTTGCCGCTTGGGCCGCGCCGGCATGCACCGACTTCCAGAACTCGTGCGTTGTACCTTTAGGGATGACGGCAATGCGGTACTTTATGTCGGCCGGCTCCTCTCCATCATTTTCGTACTGCACCGGCTCCAGCAGCTTTTTCATTTCATCGGTGTTCATGTTCTCTGGCGTGGCGACATACTCGCCGGTGACGATTCGTTTTTCGACCGGCCTGTCCTCCAGATGGGCGACCATGGTCTTAACGCCCTCGTAACCCATAGTCACTGGGTCCTGAAGCACGATACCGTGCACTTTGCCGTCGGAGAGCGCCTTGATGAGCGCCGGGCTGGGATCGAATGCGATCGCTTTCACCGTGCCGGCGAGGCCCGTGTTCTCCAGCGCGCCGAGCAAGCCGTTGGCATTCGGTTCGCACACCGCAAAGATGCCGGTCACCCGGTCGCCATATTTGTTCAGCACGTCAGTCGCCTTGTCGAGCGCGGATTCAGGCGTCGTGCCGGCATACTGATTGGACGAAATCACGTTGATCTCCGGATAATCCTTGGCCAAGATTTCCAGAAAGCCCTCTTCGCGCTGCTCCGTGCTTTCGCTGCCGGGGCTGTAGCGGAGCAAAACAACACCCGGCCCGCTGCTTTCGCCTTGCTTACAACCAATCATCGCGCTCAACACAACAAGCAGCAACCAAGCGAAACGGGGTGACATTTGAGACGTCCTCATCGGCCAGGGACCGCGTTAACACGTTTAAGCTTGAAGATACTGCGGCGGTCGAACGCCGACAACATGGCTGGGCGGAAACTAACCCGAAGCGTTAGCGAGGGACGCAGGTCACTTTCCCTCGCTAGCGCTTCGGGCTGGTGTAGTGAATCACCTTTGTCAGTACTCAAGACGCGAGATGCCCTTGGGCAACGCGAAACAGGCGATGAGTTGTTCGTCGTCGGACAAGAATGTGTCTTCAATAAGCTGGTCGGCAGAGCTGACTTCGCGAAACTGCGTCGCGGATTGGCCGGCGCGCAGCGACGGCGCCGCCGTCGGTCGCCGGTTGAGGCGGATGGTGAAGTCGGGACACGAAAGCGGCGCATCGATTGACAGCTGACCGTTTTCGCCAACATTAATCTTAGTCAATTCTTTCGCGGCCCAGTAGCGGCCGATTGCGCTGAGTTTCATCCACAGCGTTTGTTTGGCGAAGCGCCCCTCGAGGGCAGTCACCACTTTTTTGAAATCGAGAAACCCCTGCTTGGTTCCGTGCGAATACAAGCCGGGCCAATGGCAGAGCATCACGGCCGGCTCGCGGCGTTCGATGAGTTCAACCATGCGTCCTCGGCTGGCAGCCTCGTTTGCGTAGAGATCGGGTTGCGGCCGCTCGTCGCCGTCCCAGCCGCCGAACCAGTCGCCGGTGCCGGCCGGGATGTTCATCGTAAGCTGGGACGCGTCGCTAGCGCCTGGCATGAATTCCAGCTTGGGAGCGGTGCTCTCGTTTCCTTCGACAACATATTTGAAGTAATGCGGCAACTCGGCGGCAAAGACATCCTTGACCGCCTGATGAACTGCAATTGGCAACTTTTCCTTGACGCGCGTGCCGAAGCCGCCCGGCGTCGTGATGCCTTCGCACGGCAGATCACAGTTCTTGAGAATCTTCAGTGCGAACGCGATGTAATTGGCCAGCTCATCGACGCTGATGTCCGTTTGCGGGAACGAATTCTCCATGGTGGCGTCATTGGCTTCCTCTTTAGGCCGGCCGGTTTTGAGATCGATCACGCGCGTGTGCGTGATCATCTCGGGGTGAATGTCCCAGTTCGGCAGCAACAGATCGCGCACCAGCTTCAGGCTCTCGCTCAGCTCGCGGCTCGACCAGCCCGGCAGTCCGCGGTCGAGCCAGCCCACGCAGGCCGGGTTCGGCACGATGCTGTACTTGCCTTTGACGTCATGCTCTGCGCACCACTCGCCGAATTCGCGAACGAAACTGTCGGGAATTTCGCGCGGCCAGCTCTTCCACGGCTTTTTGTACTCGTCGCGCTCGGGCCAGGCCTCGGCGAACTGCGGCATGCAATAGTGCCCCATGTTCACCAGGCACGTTGAATCGTCGATGATGAATGACAAGGGAACGCGGTTGCGCGGATTAAGCACTTCGACGGATTCATCGGTTAATGTCGCCCGAGCGGCGACAAGTTCCCCTGGAGCGCACGCAATTGCAGCCATTGCGCTTCCCGTACGCCGTATGAATTGACGGCGAGTCAACTCAGCCATTGCTTCATCTCATCCCACGCAGAGTCACTCCAGGAAGCAGAGTCAACTGAAACGAATGGACTCGTAACTCTGCGATCCCTGCGCCTCTGCGTGATGCTTCCGATGGGGTGTTAATTAATCGGGTTGACGTCCGTATCCGACTTCCGTCGGAGATCGTAGCACATCAAGACATCCTGATCGCGCAGATACAGGCGGCCGTTGGCGATGACCGGGTGCGGCCAGCTGTTGTCCAAATTCGACGGCAATTTGAATGACGCTTTCAAGCGGTATTCCTGCGGTGTTGCCTCGATGAGCGCCATGACCGCGTTCTGATAGCGGAAGTAGAGATGGCCGTCGGCATAGAGCACGGCGGCCGATTCCTCGCCCGGCCCGCGCACCGGGCCCCAGGCGATTTTTCCCGTAAGCAGCTCGACACACATCGGCAATCCTTGATTGTGGCCGTGGCCCAGATAAACGTGGTCGTCCACCAAGACCATTCCGCCGTGATGGTTCTGCATCTTGTTGCCGCGATGAAAATAAACTTCGTTGACTTTCACGCCATTGTCGGCGCGCTCGAGCCGTAGCAGGGCCGCCCCGGCGCCGTAACCAGTGGCCGCCAAAACGTAATCCTCATGAACGATGGGCGTGGGAATGTTGGCTACGTCATTGGCGATGCGGTTGTAGCCCCAAAGTGGTGTCCCGTCTGCCGCCGTCACGCCGATGACGCCATTGCCCACAAGCTGAACATATTGGCGAATGCCGGCGCCGTGGCCGATGACAACCGATGAGTAGCCGGCGCCGCCGTGGCCGCGGCCGGCCATTTCAGCGGGCGCCGTCGCCTTCCAAACGGCATCGCCGCTGGACTTATTCAGTGCGACGATGAGTGCTTGCCGTGCGCCTGGCGTGCAAACGACAACATCGCCATCGACCAGCGGCGATTCGCTGTAACCCCAAGATGGAACCTTGCCACCAAATTCTTTCACGAAATTCTTTTGCCACACGAGGCGGCCGGTCGCGGTTTCGGCGCAAACAAGCGTGCCGCCACGTTCGATAGCGAACACATGTTCGCCATCGATCGTGGGCGTCCCATTCGGCTCACCGTCGCCGTCGAGCGGCGCCGCCCAGATTCGCTCGCCGTTCTCGGCATTGAGTGCAATCAGGTGGACGCCCTTGCCGAGATTTCCCATCGTGAGAATGCGCCCATCGTCCACCGAGACGCTCGACATGCCGCGCCCGAGCCCTTTGGCGGTCCACAGCAGCGGTGGCCCATCCTCCGGCCAATCTTGCAGGAGTCCCTTCTCGGTTGAGACGGCGTCCCGGTTCGGACCGCGCCATTGAGGCCAATCTTTTGTCGCAGGCGATGCAGCAGGCTCCTCCCGTTCTTCTGCGACCGACGATGCCGCTGCGGCAGTCGTCGCAAAAGTAAACGCATGCTGCCGCGAATTCGACGCCGCATAGATGACCGCCGCAACAATGCATATTCCTGTCACGACGAGAATTGCAGGTTTTTTCATATCCCTATTCCTAAAGAATCAATCTTTGGCGGTGACAGCCAGATTTAAGAATACCTAAGGAATTGAACCGCCAAGCACGCCAAGATGGCCAAGTAAGGGTATTCGGCGTATTAGGATTTCTTGGCGCACTCGGCGTTCTTGGCGGTTTATTCAATTCGAAGGTGTAACTTTCTGCCTCCGTAGTTCCTCTCCAAAGCGAGAGGGAATTATGTTACGCGTTCGGCATCCAGCCTTTGCGATATTCCCGCGTCCAGAGCGCTTCGGCGGCGGGGTTTTTGACGATATGGCCGTTGTCCGGGTCGATTTCGAGCGATTGGCCCGTGCGCATCGCGATATTGCCGAGATGGCAAAACAGCGTGCTCTTGTGGCCGTCTACGATATCGCAATTGGGGGCCGAGTTTTCACGGACCGCGTTGAGAAAATTCTGAAGGTGCTCCGCGCCGTCGAGACGCGACGATTCCTTCTCGACAACCTTTCGCTGCGGATCATAAATCGTGTAGCCGCCGTCATCGACGTACAGCGTGCCGTTCTCGCCGCGGAACTCCATGCCGATTGAGCTGCCCGATTGATAGGCCGGTGACCAGCTGATGCCTTCAAACACCAGCGTGCGGCCGTCGCAATCGTAGGTGACATTACAGGTGTCCGGCGTTTCCTGGTCATCGTCGAAGCGCAGCTTGGCGCCGCTCGCGGTGACCTTGGAAGGAAAGTCGACGCCCACTGCCCATCGGCAGACGTCGATCATGTGGACACCGTTGTTGCCCAATTCGCCGTTTCCCCAATGCCAGAAGAAATGCCAGTTGTAATGAATGAGGTTGTCGCGATAGGGGCGCTCGGTGGCCGGCCCCTGCCACAGGTTGTAATCAAGCCACGCCGGAGGCGCCGTTTCTTTTCCGCGGCCAATCGATGAGCGGTTCGCAAAATACCACGATCGAGCGTAAAGTACGCGGCCGATCGCTCCGCCGCGCACGCGCTCGACCGCAGTTCGATACAGCGGGCTGCTGCGCCGCTGCAGGCCGACTTGCACAACGCGGCTCGCGCTGCGGGCCGCGGCAATCATGCGTTCGCCCTCATCCGGCGTTTGGCTGGCCGGCTTCTCGACATACACATGCTTGTCGGCACGACAGGCCAGGATCGTTGCTGCGGCGTGCCAATGATTTGGCGCGGCGCAGACCAGTGCGTCGACGGCCGGGTCATCGAGGGCCCGCCTGAAATCTTTCACTCCTTGCGGCTTGCGGCCGCCGTGCGCCGTGGCCGCGTCCATCCCCTTTTGAATCGCTTGATCGTCGCAATCGCAGATGTAGGCGATCTCCGCGCCGGCTTGCTGTGCGAAATCGCTCGCCAATTGCGACCCGCGGCCATTGGCGCCCATGATCGCCAGCACAACAGTTTCATTGGCGGACGCCGCGCGACTCAAGTTGCTTGATGCCAGGACAGCCGCGCCTGCGGTGGCAGTGGTCAGAAAATGTCGTCGGTTGATTTCGGTCATCGACGTCTCCCAGCTCTTCTTACTTGGAACACAGCGAGTGACGCTTACGCCGGCCTATTTTAGCAGGCCAGCGCACCTGTGATAGTGGACGCTGCGGCTGTGCTCAATTACGATGTCTCGCGACAGCGCCCATTGCCAAGAATTGTCGGGTGACACTCTCTGAGAGCAATTTCGCCCGTGACTCGCCTCATCTACGCTATTGCCACGATGGACACCAAGGGCGAAGAGATCGCCTTTGTGCGTGACTGTGTCCGTCGAGCCGGTTGCGAGGTAAAAACCGTTGATGTCGGCACGCAATCGCCACCGACCGTCGAGCCGGATATTTCACGGGCCGTTGTCGTGGGACAAGCGGGTTTTGTGCGCGAGCACGCCGATCGTGGCCAGGCCGTTGCAGCAATGTCGGATGCGCTCACGCGCTATCTAGTTAGCCAGTATGAGGCGGGGCAGCTCGCCGGCATAATTGGCATCGGCGGCAGTGGCGGAACGGCGCTGATTACTGCTGCCATGCGGGCACTGCCGATCGGCCTACCCAAGCTGATGCTCTCCACCGTGGCCAGTGGCAATACGGCGCCATACGTCGACTCGAGCGACATCACGATGATGTATTCGGTGGTTGACGTGGCCGGACTCAACGCGGTGTCGCGGCGCATCCTGGCCAACGCGGCGCACGCCATGGCCGGGATGGTGCAGCATGACGCGCCCGTCGCGGAAAGTCGGCCGGCGATCGGCATGACGATGTTCGGCGTGACGACGCCATGCGTCACGGCGGTGCGCGCTTCGCTCAGCGAGCGCGGATTCGATTGCCTCGTGTTTCACGCCACGGGCGCTGGCGGGCGGGCGATGGAAAAGCTCGTCGACAGCGGATTGATCCGCGGCGTGCTCGACATCACCACGACGGAAGTTGCCGACGAAGTCGTAGGCGGCGTGTTCCCGGCCGGCGCCGAGCGGTTCGACAAGATCATCGACCGCCAAATCCCTTACGTGATGAGCCTGGGCGCGCTCGACATGGTGAACTTCGGCGCGATGGAGACGGTCGAGAAGCGGTTTGCGAACCGCCGGTTGCACGTTCACAATGCCCAAGTAACATTGATGCGCACCACGCCGGAGGAGAACCGCGAATTTGCCCGCTGGATCGCGCGCAAGCTCAACCGGGCGACAGCCCCCGTCGTTATACTGATTCCAGAGAAGGGCGTCTCGATGATCGATGCGCCCGGCCAGCCGTTTTACGACCCGGCGGCAAACAAAAGTTTGTTCGATGAATTGGAATCATGCCTGCATCAAGATGAAATACGGCGAATCGTGCGACTGCCCTATCACATCAACGACGGGCCGTTTGCCGAACACTTAGTCAACGAATTTCTACGTTTGCAGGAACGATGTTTTAAGACTCACGCAAAGGCGCAGTGATCGCAGAGGGATGAGAACACGAATCAGCGCTAATCTGCACTAATTAGTGATGATTAGCGAAGATTAGCGTTTCGCATCACCTGAACTTTGAATAGGACTCACTCTGCGTCCCCTGCGCCTCTACGTGAGACACACAAACCTTCCATGCCTGAAACGAGACAATCGATTCTGAATCGGTTTCGCAAGAAACTCGCGGCGGGCCGGCCGCTTATCGGCGGCGGTGCGGGGACCGGCATCAGCGCCAAGTGCGAGGAAGCGGGCGGAATCGATCTCATCGTGATTTACAACTCCGGACGCTTCCGTATGGCCGGCCGGGGCTCGTTGGCCGGCCTGATGCCCTTCGGCAATGCCAACCAGATCGTGAAGGAGATGGCGTATGAAGTGCTCACCGCAGTGGAGCACACGCCAGTGCTCGCCGGCGTCTGCGGGACGGATCCATTTGTAATTCGAGACAAATTCCTGCGCGAGCTGGCGGAGCTTGGCTTTGCCGGCATTCAGAATTTCCCCACGGTCGGATTGATCGACGGCAATTTTCGGGCGAACCTCGAGGAAACGGGCATGGGTTTCCAGCTAGAGGTTGACTGGATCGCCGCCGCACACGACATGGACATGCTGACCACGCCGTATGCGTTCGACGCCGCGCAGGCAAAATCGCTCACGAAAGCGGGCGCCGACATCATCGTGGCCCACATGGGGCTCACAACAAGCGGCAGCATCGGCGCGAAAACGGCAGCATCTCTCGATGAGTGCGTGCCTCGCATCGCGGAAATCGCTGATGCGGCCCGCGAGGTTCGCGGCGATGTGCTGGTGCTGTGCCATGGCGGACCGATCGCCATGCCCGAAGACGCCCAATACATTCTCGACCGCGTCAGCGCCGTCGACGGTTTTTACGGTGCCAGCTCCATGGAGCGCCTGCCGACGGAGATCGCGCTTAAGAGACAGGTCGAGCAATTCACTACGATCAGGCGCAGTGCGAGATAGGCTGTCATTAACTCAAAGGCGTCATCGTGAAAAAATTGGGCAACGCGCTCGTCCTGGCTCTATTTGCGGTTGCTTCATCGTCCGCTGCGGCGGCCGAGCCCTGGGCCGATTCTCGGCTAAGCATTCAGGAAGGACTCGTCACGTGGCTTGATGGCAGCACTCAAAACGCGGCACGCAAGGCGCGAAATGAGCCGGAGCTGGCCGACGGCGAGAACCTCGCGATATGGTACGACGGCTCCGGCCACCAGCGCCATGTTCGCCGCAATGACCCGGTTTCGCAACCTGCCCTCCGCCTCGTTGCGTCGCATGGATTTGTGCGCTTCGATGGCCTGGCGGATTCGCTTTCGATCGACGGCGCTGGCGCCAAGTTCGATGACCTGACAATCTTTATCGTCGCGGCGCCGCACGGCAGTGAGGGCGGGTTCCCGGCGCTTCTGGCGATGAATGCTGCCGGCGAGCAGGATTACACGTCCGGGCTGACGATTGATCTGGGGCCCTTCGCGGCCGGAGCTTTCGACGCGCTCAATGTCGAGGGAAACGGGTTCGGCGGCGCGCGCGACCTCAAGAATACCGCCGATCCGTTCTCACGTTTTGCGCGAATTTGCGCCACATCGAAAGTCGGTCCGCAGGGCGTCTCACTGTATGTAAATGGACGTCAGGAGGGTTCGCGCGAACGGACGCAATCGACGATCGCAATGGATCAATTGCTGGTCGGCGCCCGGTACTACGGCGTACCGCTTGGCGTTCGTGGATACATCGCCGGTGAGATCGCCGAAGTGCTAATTTTCGATCGCGTGTTAACCGACGGCCAGCGCGGCGAAGTCGATCAGTATCTGGAGGCCAAGTACAGGGACGTCGAGCCGATTCCGCCGCGCTCACTGGTGGCCGGCGCCAAGCCGCTCAACTATGTGCTCGATCCGCCGCCCGTGCAAATGTTTGTTCCCGGCTTCGCCGTGAGAGAGCTTCTGCTCGAGCTGCCGAACATCAACAACGTGCTCTACCGCGATGATGGCAAGCTCGTCGCGCTCGCTTACAACGGCAACGTCTACGTACTCTCCGATAACGATGGGGACGGACTGGAGGACAAGGCCTCGCTTTATTGGGAGAACAAGGGTCAGATCCGTTCGGCCATCGGCATGGATCTCACGCCGGCCGGCTACGAGCGCGGTCGCGGCGTGTTCATCACCTCAAAGATGAAGTGCCTGCTGGTCGTCGATTCGGATGGCGATGACGTTGCGGACAAGGAAATCACGGTTGCGGAGGGATGGCAGGAAACGTTTCACGGAGTGGATGCGTTGGGGATGGCCATCGACCCGCGCGACGGCAGCGTTTATTTCGGCATCGGCACGCAGAATTTTGCCGATGCTTATGTCGCGGGGGAGGACGGCAAGGCGAAGTTTCGCATTGAAGGCGAGCGCGGCACGATCCAGCGCGTGTCGCCCGATTTCAAGTCGCGCGAGACGATTGCCACCGGCATCCGCTTCCCTGTCGCCATTCGATTCAACCGCGACGGCGATTTGTTCTGCACCGATCAAGAGGGCGCAACCTGGCTGCCCAATGGGAACCCGTTCGACGAGCTGCTCCTCATCGACCGCGAGCGCAAACGGCATTACGGTTTTCCGCCCCGTCATCCGCGGCATCTGCCGGGCGTCATCGACGAGCCGAGCCTGTTTGATTACGGGCCCCAGCATCAATCAACGTGCGGCCTCAACTTCAATGAGCCGTTGAATGGCGGACCTGTGTTCGGCCCCAAGTGGTGGCAGGGCGATGCGATTGTTACCGGCTACTCGCGCGGAAAACTGTATCGCACGGCGTTGGCGAAAACGTCAACTGGCTATGTGGCGAGCAACCAGCTCATCGCGTCGCTGAAGTTTTTGACGGCCGATGCCTGTGTCAGCCCCGACGGCGCGCTCGTTGTCGCAACACATAGCGGCGGCCCCGATTGGGGCAGCGGCCCTAGCGGTGCTGGGAAACTTTTAAAAGTCGCATACGCCGATCGCGATGCGCCGATACCTGTTTTGGCGTGGGCCCGTACACCGCACGAGGTGCGCGTGGCTTTTGACCGACCGCTTGCTGCGAGCGATGTGGAAAAGCTGGCGTCGAACATTGCAATTGAGCGCGGGCAATTTGTGGCGGCGGGCGACCGTTTCGAACAACTCCGGCCCGGATACGCGGCGGTTGCGAGGCAGGTCAATTTGCCCAGGTTCGAACTCAAAGTTCTGGGGGCCGCGCTCTCGCCCGACCGGCGGACGCTCATGGTTGCCACGGCGCCGCATCGCGCGGCAATCAGTTATGCAATAACACTGCCCGGCATTGGTCGCAATCAGCCAAACGCCGGCGAATTGCCGCAATCGCCCGAGATCGATCTGGCTTACGACCTTACGGGCGTGGAAACCACCTGGCAGCCCGCCACCGTCGAATTGCCCTGGCACGGCTGGCTGCCGCACCTCGATCTCGCGGCCGCGCGGCGGTTTACCGCGGCCAGCGCGGACCACGACGACTTCTGGAACCGCATCAAGCAGGCGGGCACGCTAACACTCCGCGCGCAGCTGCGCTTGAACCAGATGCTTAGACCCGAAGTGCAGCCTGGCTCGCAGATTGACTTCGAGTATCCGTTTGAGAAAACAACGGTTGTTCTGGAAACGAACTGCCGCTTGGAAGTAACGCTCGATGGCGCGGCGATCGACGCCACGCAGCACGGCGATTATTGGAGAGCTGAGTTCACGAGGCCTTCGTCCGAAGGTGATGCAATTTATCAGCTGCAAGTGCGCTTGCGGCATGAAGCGAATCAGCCGGCCCCGTCGTTGGCAGTGAGTTATCACACAAACGAAGACGCCGCGCCGCGGGCCCTTCCACTGCGGCGCATAATTGTGCCGTGGGCCGAGATTGCCGACGAGCCGCACGTTATCGTCAACAATCGCGACCTGCCCGAATTGGAAGGCGGAAACTGGCTGCGCGGAAAGGCAGTGTTCTTCAGTGAGAAGGCGCTGTGTTCGAAGTGTCACCTGGTGCGCGGCGAGGGCGGCCTCATCGGGCCAGATCTGTCCAACTTGCCGCAGCGCGATTATGCCTCGGTCTTGCGCGACATCACCAGGCCCAGCTACGCGATCAACCCCGATTTTGTCAGCTACATGGTGGTGACCAATGGGGGCCGCGCGCTTGCCGGCTCGATCCGCTCGCATGGCGATGAGCTCATCATCGGCCATCAAGACGGCAAGGAGACGCGCATAGCGCGCGACGAGGTCGATGCGCTACATCCCGACACGGTTTCGATCATGCCCGAAAAGATTGCCGAAACGCTCGGAGCGGACGCATTGCGTGACCTGTTAACGTTTCTGCTCACCGAGCCGCCGTCGATGCCCAATTACGGGCCGCTCCTCCCGCCCTCGCAACGGACTCTCGACGAAGTGCAGGCGGTGCTGGCCGGCGCGCCGGAGAGCCTCTCGACGCGGCCGCTCCGCGTGGCACTGGTGGCCGGCCGTAAGGACCATGGGCCGGGCGAGCACGACTATCCGGCGTGGAAAGTATCATGGCAACAACTGCTGTCGATGGCCGAGGACACTCAGGTAACCACGGCCGATGACTGGCCATCCACCGGTGAGCTGAAATCGGCCGATGTGCTCGTGTTCTATCAGCAGGGAACGTGGACGCCCCAGAGAGCGCGAGATATCGATCGTTTTTTGGCGCGCGGCGGCGGAGCGGTTTACATCCACTATGCGGTCGATGGCGGCCAGGATGCGCCAGGCTTTGCACAGCGCATCGGCCTGGCGTGGCGCGGGGGTGCGTCAAAATTCCGGCACGGCCCGCTGGACGTCGATTTTTCGCCGGCGGGCGATCATCCAATTGCCCGCAATTTCCAGCATGTGCATTTTCACGATGAGAGTTACTGGAATTTGTTGGGCGACACGCAAAAAATCAACCTGCTGGCGAGCGGAGTCGAGGACGGCAGCCCGCAGCCACTTTTCTGGACAGCCACGAGCGGCAAAGGGCGCGTTTTCGTTTCGATCCCCGGCCACTTTGCCTGGACGTTCGACGACCCCCTGTTCCGCACGCTGCTGCTGCGGGGCATCGCCTGGAGCGCCGGCGAGCCGGTCGATCGCTTCAACGCATTGGTGACGCCAGGGGCCCGCATTCAAACCGGCCGTTGATTGCCGGCGTGTCAATTTGCCAGAAATTCCAGGGCTTAGCGAGCCACTAGTGAACGCTGCCGTGTCCGCTTGGCAGATCGTGGGCCGAGCGGTAGAATTCTGGACTACAAGCCACAAATTGGCCTGCGGCTGGTCGTTAGGCGGGTGTAGCTCAGTTGGTAGAGCACAACGTTGCCAACGTTGTTGTCGTCGGTTCGAATCCGATCACCCGCTCTTCGGAAAGCTATTAGCTGTTAGCCTTTGGCTATTAGCCAGAGTCGAATTTTCTGGCTAACAGCTAATGGCTAACTGCTTCATAAGTGGCCTGCGCTTTTGGGGATCAAAGGGCGCGGGCCGTTTTGCTTTGGATTGCAATTCGGAGGCTTCGGCGTTCTATGGCCAAACGCACCGACGACGACAAACTTGCCGACGAAGTGGAATCGGCCGGCACCGCCGTGGAAACTAATGGCGACGCCGAAGCGGCGGACGAGGACGATCAGCCGCTGCAGCTGCAGGTGGAGGTCGCCAGCCCCAGCGCGTGCGAGCGGCACGTGACGGTGACGATCTCCCGCGATGACATCGACCGATATCTCGACGATGCTTACGGAGAAATGATGCCAACGGCCAATGTGCCCGGCTTTCGCATCGGCCGCGCGCCGCGCAAAGTGGTCGAGAACCGCTTTCGCGACGAGGTCACCGAGCAGGTGAAGAGCGCGCTCTTGCTGGATAGCCTGGAGCAGATCAGCCAGGAGGAACGCTTCACGGCGATCAGCGAGCCGGACTTCGACCTGGAAGCGGTCGAAGTGCCCAAAGATGGGCCGATGACGTTCGAATTCACGATCGAGGTGCGGCCGGAGTTCGACCTGCCCAAGTGGCGCGGGCTGACGCTGAAGCGGCCGGTGCGCGAGTTCACGGACGCCGACGTCGACGAGCAGCTGGAGCAGATGCTGTCGCGCTATGGCCAGCTGGTGCCGCATGACGGGCCGGCGGCTGAAGGCGATTACCTCTCGGTGAGCATCACGACGACGGCGGACGGCCGACAAGTTGCCCGCGAGGAAGAGGAAGTTATTCGGATTAGGCCGACGTTGAGCTTCCGCGACGCCCGGCTGGAGGGGTTTGCAAAATTGATGGCAGGCGCCACAGCAGGCGATCGTCGCACGGCCGAAGTGACTCTCAGCAAGGATGCACCGAACGCCGAGCTGCGCGGCAAAAAGGTGTCGCTCGAATTCGAAGTGCTCGACGTCAAGAAGTTGAAGCTGCCCGAGCTGACGCCCGAATTCCTGCAAGAGCTCGGCAACTTTGAAAGCGAAGATCAGCTGCGCGAAGCGATTCGCATGAATCTCCAGCGGCAGCTCGAATACCAGCAGCAACGAAACGCGCGGGCGCAAATCTCGGCGCTCCTCACCAAGAGCGCCGACTGGGAGCTGCCGAAAGGCCTGTTGGAGCGGCAGAGTGCACGCGAGCTGGAGCGGGCCGTGATGGAGCTGCGGCGCAGCGGCTTCAGCGAGGCGGAAATCCGCGCCCGCGAGAACTTGTTGCGGCAGAATAGCGCGGCCTCGACGGCCACGGCATTAAAAGAGCACTTCATCCTGGAGCGGATCGCCGAGGAAGAAAAGATCGACGTCGACGACGGCGATTACGACAAAGAAATTTTCTTGATCGCAGCCCAAAGCGGCGAATCGCCGCGACGCGTGCGGGCACAGCTCGAAAAACGCGGCCTCATGGACGTGCTGCGAAACCAGATCATTGAGCGCAAGGTGCTCGAGCTTGTGCAGTCGGAAGCGAAGTTCAAGGATGACCCGTACGAGCCGCAAAAAACCGATACCGAAGCTGTGTCCATCGCGGCTGGCGGTGGCGCCGGCGGGGCCATCCCGGTGATCACTGAAAAGGCCGAAGAGGAAGCCGAAGAAAAAGCGCAAAGAAAGTGACATATCAACGTGGGATGGACAATCCTGTCGTGGGACGGACAATCTTGCCCGTCTCCGATGTAGTCTTGGACCGTCAGCCTGATTGTCCGCCTGACTTGCGCCGCGAAACTGACGGACAGGAGTGTCCGTCCTACCGCATCGCTTGACGTTCGCGCTATTGAGCTAAAGGATTCTCCTATGAAAAGCTTTCCTCGGGATGAAGTCGGTCCGCGATCGCACGAATTGACGATCCAGGCAATGCGCGATTACCAGCGCCAGCGGCAGATGACGCTGGGCGATTTGCTCTTGGAAAATCGCGTGATTTTCCTGCAGGGCGAGATCTACGACGGCAACGCCAACGAGCTGGTCATGAAGCTGCTCTACTTGCAGAGCGAAAACCGCCGCAAGGAGATTCACTTTTACATCAACTCGCCGGGCGGCAGCGTGACCGCAACGCTCGCCATCTACGACACGATGCAGATGATTTCCTGCCCCGTGGCCACATATTGCGTGGGGCTGGCGGCAAGCGGCGGGGCCGTGCTCCTGGCCGGTGGTGAGAAGGGCAAACGCTTCGCCCTGCAGCACGCCAAGATCATGATCCACCAACCGCACGGCGGCGTGGGCGGCCAGGTTTCAGACATCGAAATTCAGGCCAATGAAATCCTGCGCACGCGCGGGGCGCTCAATGAGATCCTGGCGAAGCACTCCGGCAAAACAATCGAAGAGATCGCCAAGGCCACCGACCGCGACTACTACATGACGCCCGAGGAGGCCAAAGGCTTCGGCATCGTCGACGACATCCTGCTCAAGCAGCCGGTCCCGGAGGATGAGGAATAGCCGAGAGTGGAGTAGCGGAGTAGCCAGGGCACAATTCAGAAACTACTCCTCTACTCCTCTTCTCCACTGCTCCACTTTGTATTCGCACACACTCAAGTCACCAATTAACCATGCCTCTGATACCCTACGTCATCGAAAAGAGCGGCCGCGAAGAGCGGGCGATGGATATTTACAGCCGGCTCTTGAAGGACCGCATCATCCTTCTCGGCTCGGCAGTGAACGACGATGTCGCCAACAGCCTCGTGGCGCAGCTGCTGTTCTTGCAGTCGGACGATCCGAAGGCCGACATCCACCTGTACATCAACTCGCCGGGCGACAGCGTAACGGCCGGGCTGGCGATCTACGACACGATGCAGTTCGTCTCCTGCGACGTGGCGACCTATTGCGTGGGGCAGTGCGCGTCGATGGGCGCGGTGCTCCTGGCGGCCGGCGCCGAGGGAAAACGCAACGCTTTGCCCAATAGCCGGATCATGATCCACCAGCCGTCGGCCGGAATGGAAGGCTCGGCCGAGGACATCCTCATCCATGCGGCCGAGTACAAACGAACCAAGGAGCGGCTCAACCGCATCCTCTACAATCACACCGGCCGCTCGCTGGAGCAGATCGAGAAGGACACCGACCGCGACAAATTCATGTCGGCCGAGGAGGCGCTCGAATACCGCCTCATCGACAAGGTGATCACCCGCATGCAGCCGGCCAAGGCGGTGGGCTAGCGAGCATTCGATTGATGTATCGAGTGCCACGGATGGCTTGTCCATCCGTGCCTCGTGCCGCAGCTGGCCAAGCCAGCAGTGGCACTCGCCGAGACGCTAGCATCGCTTCGGCTTGACGGTGGCGCGGCGATTTTCTATTGAACGCGACCTGGAACTGCCGTCGCCGCGCACTTTGCCTGCTCTTTTCTCACGGCGGCGATTTACGTCTCGCTCGGATATTCTTTTGACTCCTCGCTCGTCTACCAACCGGCCGCGCCTGCTGACGCTAATTGCGCTCGGCTGGCTCAGCGTCTTGCCGTTCGTGGCCGGGTGCCAGAGCGGCGCGCAGCAGGACCTCGTCGCCCGCGAACTGCGGATGCACGAGGACCAGATCTATGCGATGGAGGATTACATCACGCAGTACCAGCAGCTCGTGTGCAAGTACCGCTCGGAAAACGCCGCGCTGCGCCGGCGTATTGCGGACGAGTATTACGACGAGGGCAAGTTGCCGGCGCCGCGCCGCACGCCAGGCGCAGGTACCGGCCGAACCACGCCGCCCGGCGGCACGTCGATCGAAATTCGCGAGACGCCGGACCGCGAAGGCCAGCAGCCGCCGTCGCGCGAAATTGAAATCGAGCTGCCCGACGTGCCGCCGCTGGAGGGTTCCACCTCAAATGAGTTCGGTCCAACCGAATTCGTCAGCGCAGTTCACCTCGAACCCAATACGACAAATTCCGGCCACGCCGCTTTAGCGGACGGGAACCGGCACGTTAAGCCTTCCATCAAGCCAACCGGCCAGGCACGCGTCCAGAAAATCATCGCCCAATCGCAAGCGCCGCTGCGGCTTCACGGTGAAGTCGTGGCAGGCGATCCAAGCGGCGGGCCGCGCCTCGTCGTGAACGTGGAATGCACTGACGAATTGAAAAATGGCGGCACGTTCGACGGCAGCGCGTCGCTGATGCTGTTGGCCCCCAACAGGCCGCGCGGTCAGCAGAGTTTGGCTCGCTGGGACTTTTCCGCGGACGACGTCCAAACGGCCCGCGAGGATGTCGGCGACGAGCGGACTATGCGGTTTTACCTGGAGCTGCCGGCCGGCACGCCGATCAATCAGCTAGCCGAATTGTGGGTACGGCTCGTGCCGCACGAGGGCGAGAAGTTTCTTGCTCACACGAATGTTGATTTGGGAATGCCGGGCCGGTTCGCATCGTCGGAGGGCGCCGGATTAAATGATGGGCTTGCAAACGAGCCGGCGGCCGGCCCGCATTCAGTCGAAGGCGCAACAAGCATCCCGGTGCGTGCGTCAGCCAGCATTCTGGAGAGTGATTGGTCCATCGCGCGCCCGGGTGAGCCGGCCAATTTGCCAAGCGCCGAAGAAATCGCGACAAGTGGCTGGCGTACCTCCTCGGAG
>DATFGJ010000702.1:0-7039 GCA_035249585.1 Lacipirellulaceae bacterium | reverse complement strand
GTGGCGTAATCGCGCTGCAGATTCACGCGGGGGACGCAATGGAGGTGCGCTTTAAGAATCTAAAACTCGAGGTAAAGTAAATCCTAAGTTTAAGAGAATCGAAACCGCCAAGACGCGAAGGACGCCAAGAGACTCCAAATGGGCGGCCTGCTTCGCGACCTTGGCATTCTTGGCGGTTTGTTACTTTGAATTCGAAGTTAGGCCTAAGGCGCGCTGATTCGAAGTAATTTTGCGGCCGACGTGTCGAGGATCAGCTTGCAGCGATTGTGCCGCTGCAAGATCGATGCCGGCACGCTCGGCGTTACTTCGCCTTCCACTGCGTTTCGCACTGCTTCGGCCTTTCGCTCATCGGGCACGGTGCAGATGATCGCCCGGCTCTTCATGATCTGCCGCACGCTCATTGAAATCGCCTGTTGCGGCACGTCCTCAAATGTGGGAAACCAGCCTTCGCCCAGCTGCTGCCGTCGGCAGGCTTCATCAAGCCGCACGACGATGTACGGCTCCTCCGTTTCAAAATCGGCAGGCGGGTCGTTGAACGCCAGGTGCCCGTTCTCACCAATGCCGACGAACGCCACGTCGATCGGGTGCCGAAGGATGATTTCCCCCACGCGCGAAGCTTCGCCGCGCGGGTCACGTTCCGCATCAAGATACTGGAATGCTCGCAACGGCAGCGGCAATCGGCTTACAAATCGCTCCCATAAGTAGCGCCGAAACGACGCGGGATGGGTGATCGGAAGCCCCACATATTCGTCGAGGTGAAACCCGGTCACCTTCGACCAATCTATGTTTGGCTCGCGCACAAGATTCTCAAACATTTCGAACTGCGACGCCCCAGTGGCCACAATGATATTGGCGCCGCCGCGCTGCGCGACTGCTTCGCGCACGAGCGCGGCGCCGGCCGCGGCCGCTGACTTCCCCATCTGCGCCTTGTCAGGCATAATTTTGATGTCCATCGACTCACCTACTGACCTACTCACATACTCATCAACTCGACCGCTACCGGGCCAAGATGGCCCGGTTATGTAGCGCAGGGCAACCGACATGCATGCTCCCAACGGCTACATCGACCTTCAAGTGAACGGATACGCAGAAGTCGATTTTAACGCAGACCGGTTGGAAGCGGAGCAGGTCGCGGCCGTTTGCCGGCGCCTTCGGCAGGACGGCATTGCCGGTATTCTGGCTACGATCATTACGGCGGATTTCGAAGCCATGTGCCGCCGGATGGCGAACATCGTTCGCCTTCGCGACGAAGATCGGGCGATTGCCGATTTGATTTGGGGCATCCACATGGAAGGCCCGTTCCTCAATGAGCAGCCGGGCTACATCGGCGCCCACCCGGCCGAATTCGCCCGGCCCGCTGAGCGCGACATCGCGAAGCGGCTAATGGACGCCGCCGGCGGCCTCCTGCGAGTCGTCACATTGGCGCCGGAACGGGATGCGGGCCGTCAAGTCACAAGGATGCTCGTCGACAGCGGAGTGCGTGTGGCGGCCGGTCATTGCAATCCGACGCTGGATGAGCTGCGCGCGAGCATCGACGCAGGCCTATCGATGTTTACTCATCTAGGCAACGGCTGCCCGGCGCTCCTGCCGCGGCACGATAACATCATCCAGCGAGTCCTCAGCCTTTCCGACCGGCTTGTTGTTTCGTTTATCGCCGACGGCGTCCACGTTCCGTTCGTAGCTCTTAGAAACTACTTGAAATGCTGCGGCATAGAGCGCGCGCTGATCGTGACCGACGCAATTTGCGGGGCCGGTTTGGGACCCGGCGAGTATTCGCTCGGCGATCGGCGCGTCGTGGTCGATGAAAACCTGGCCACCTGGGCAGCCGACCGCAGCCACTTGGTCGGTTCTGCCGGTACGATGCAGCGCTCCGCCGAGAATCTGCGGACCAAGCTCGGCCTGGACGACCAGCAAATCAAACTGCTGATGATCGACAACCCGCGGCGAGTTTTAGAGGAAGAAGGTGGGAGATAGCGAGACGGGAGAACGAAGTGTCAGCGCGATTGAACTTCTCCCTCTCTCCTGGTCTCGCCCTCTCCCGATCTTTTCCTTTCCACAGCATCATCGCGCATAAAAAACATCAGGTGCTGCCACGGCAGCTCGTCGAATTCCTCCACGAGCTTGAAGCCGTTGGGCGGGAACTCTTTCATGATCTGCTCTTTGCTCATCTTGTGCAGCGGCTTGATCGGCACCTTAGGATCCTCGGCCCGAAACTCCACCAGTGCCACCCGGCCAATAGGTTTCAAGCTTTTGCGGATCGCCACTAACATCTCCTCGGGGTGCGAAAACTCGTGATACACGTCGACCATAAGCATGAGATCAACGGAGTTTTCTGGCAGCTTCGGATCGACGATCGTCCCATGTATAAGTTCAATATTGGCGATTTCCTCATCGGCGGCCCGCTCCTTGAGCATCTGAAGCATTTCGCGCTGGATGTCGACGGCCAGCACCTTGCCTTTTTCGCCGACCAATTTGGCGAGCTCCAGCGAGTAAAATCCGTTGCCACAGCCCATATCGCAGACGGTATCTCCCGGTTTCACATTAAGCGCCGCAAGCAGCGTTTCGCAGTCCTCCTCGCGCTGCCGCGATTCGCGCGTCAGCCAGGCCGCGCCCTCGTAGTGCATCGTTTGGGCGATCTCGCGGCCCTTGTAGAATCGAGCGGCCGGCGGAGTCGCGTCCTGCGCGACCGCATGAGAAACGGCGCCGAGAAGCACGAGGGCGATACCGATTTGGCACAGTCGAGAATGTCGCATCGCGTCCATTGTACAAATGGTGGCCACGCGAGTCGTTATGAGCGCCGACAGTGCCGACTGAAACGGGCAGGCCAAAATCCTGTTCGTCATAGGAATGCGCTCATGGAAGAGAACGGTTTGTAAAGACTGCATGAAGGTGCGCAGAGTCGCTTACGGCAATTGGGCCCGGTTGCCGGGGTTTGCCGCTGGCCGAAACCCCCGGAAGACGCCGCTGTAAACTGCCTCCCCCATGGAATTTATGATTTTGAGCCGGGCGGGCACCCAAACGGTGGCATTGATCGCGGGTCGAATCCAGTGTCTCCTTTGCATCCGGGTGTCTCGTCGATCCACGCCCGGCTCTGACGATTTTCCGAGTTTTCAGGGAAAACAGTTGACCCGTATTTTTCCGGTAGTTATCGTCGATGTAGCGCGATTGGGGGGGACTTTGCCTTGACTGGCGATAGTCACGGCAACTGTTACTCTCGAATCGTTGGGCCTGAAGTAAAACGACATAGCTCTTACACTGCTATGAGGTCGCTCCTCGCGAGCGACTAACAACTTTTGAGGAGTACCGCTAATGATGGGGACGAAACTTGGCGCAGCCGCGGTCCGTCGGCCGCTCGTTGTCGGTTTGGCATTGGTCGTTATTGTTTCATGTGTAGCTGGCAAGGCGATTGCCGATGACGACGACATTGTGAATGCTAACGGGTTTGAGCTTCCCTTCACCACGGTGTTTGCCGGCACAGGCCAGCTCGAAGGTCAGGTCAACCCGCCGGGTGAAGGACAAATCCTTGCACCGGGTCAGTGGCAACGAACGCCGGGCGGAACGAGCACGGCGGTTGTGCAATCGGCCGTATTTGCGCCAGGTGGCGGCACGCAAGCGGTGAAGGTGGATCGGGCAGCGAACAACGATGTTCGCTGGGCCGTGCAGGTGGATCATCTTGGGTACCCTGATTACCCGAATCCGTTTCCGCCCGAGCCGGCTCAACCTTGCATTTGCATCAACTGGGACATGCGTGTGCAGCAAACGCAAGGCCCGGAAGGAACGTTCGGACCGTTTTTTGGAGTCGAGGCTTATGACGATTCGGGAACGATTGGCCTTTTAGGTTCGTTAGGAGTGGATGCGAGAACCGGTGAGGTTTTGTATCAGGCGACCGGGACGGGCTTCCTCACGCCGACGGGCACAGATGTGAACTTCGGCGAATGGAACCGCTTCCAAATCAAGTTGGATTACAGCACGGATCAGTACACAATTTTCCAGAATTTTGCGATGCTGGGAACATTCGGATTTGTTGATCCAGGCTTGGACCAGTTTTCGGATGCAGACATTTCGGCCATCGCGGCCGCAGGCGAGGCAGCCTCCCAAGCGTTAACGGGGACGGCATACTTTGATAACTTTCTGGTTCGCGAAGGGGCTTGCCCCATTCCCGAGCCAGCTACATTAGCTTTGATTGGATTCGGTTTGGCTGGCGCGTCTCTGGGCGCGCGGCGGAATCGACAGGGCCAGCGCTAGCGGCGGTCACTAGCAGTTTTGTGTGAACGAGAAGATACGAAAACAGGTGGCATCACCTAAGCGACATCTTTGAAATCATGACACTACCAAGATTATCTTTACTTCTCGCTGTTGGACTTGCACTCGTGGCTATGGGCGCTTCGAATGCAGAGGCCCAGGACGCTTCGCGTTCGCGGGGGAGCGTCAAGGTCCGGCCTCGGTTCTTTAATCCATTCGACGTGGGCGGTGGTCGCTTTACGCTCAGCCCGTTCGGGTTCTTCACGGTGGGAGTACCCTCGGCTGCGCCGGCACCGCTCGATCCTGCTCCGGCAGGCGCGCCGACGGCTCAGCCGGCCGATTCCGGCGACACCCTGGCTTTCGGCGCTGGCGGAGTTCGGCCGCCGTTCCGGCCGCCAGTGCGCAGCCCCTTCCGACCGCCGCCGCGCCCGCCGTTCTAACCAGGCTCAATCGCTCCACGGCTCGTGAGCCAGAAGTGTGTCTCGCGGAGCGCGCAGTTCGCGGAAACATAACCGGGCATGCGCGCGATTTCGGTCCAGGCTGCTGATTTTCGCCTCGCTGAGATTTTTTCTTTTTTTACGTGAGGCGAAATTCGGCGAATTTTGCCCCAGCGCGCCCGCGCAAGTTGTTTGCTGGTTGACAGTTAGTGAGTGGCTGTGAGGCGAAATTGTCTGAATATCGCCTCGGGGGGTGTGCAAAATTCTCTCCAGGTGAGGCGAAATTCGTCGCATGTGTTACGATTTGGGCACACCACGCATCTATCTCCGGTCGGCGCGCACCGGTAGCGCACGCTTGGCCGCATCAGCTGAGGGCTGACGGCCGAGAGCGTTTCTTCAATTTTCAAAGAACGAGCGGTCTTGCCCGTCGACGCTGCTCAGGGCAGCCATATTCGCGCTACATTGTAGCATAATATACGGATGTATACAATCCGTTTTCGGGCCACTTCGGAAGATGAATGAACTCGGGTAATTGGAACTGGAGGGACACGTGCACGGCTCGGGCAAGTACGTCACGGCGCTTTGCGCAAAATCGTTTACATGCGCGCCAGGACAGGTTAGGTTGGTGATGGACGGGGATATAGATCAGGCAATCGATTCCACGAATCCTTTCCCTTGGAGAGAGTTCTCCTGAATCGGTTGCTGACCATCTTGTTTGTTGCTGCGCTCGCGCACGCATCTTTGCCAATCGCCCGCGCCGACGTCTTCGGCAGCGGGGCGAGCTCGTTTGAGGTCGAGTTCGCAACAATCGGCAATCCGGCTAATCCGCCGGACACTACTGGCAGTCCCAACCCCGCAGGAAGCGTGCCCTACGCGTATCGAATCGGCAAATACGAAGTTTCCGAGCAGATGATCGAAGGTGAACGCCTTGGGCGGGCTTGGCATTACAAAGGACACGCGCGGGCCAGACAAGCCGGCCACAAGCATCAGTTGGTTCGAGGCAGCGCGGTTTGTGAACTGGCTGAACACGAGCACAGGCAACGCGCCGGCGTATAAGTTCGACGCCGCGGGCAAGTTTCAGCTGTGGAGCGAAATGGACACTGGCTACAACGCGGCCAACCGCTTCCGCAACACGCAGGCCGCGTATTTCTTGCCCAGCGCCGACGAGTGGTATAAGGCGGCATTCTACGATCCGGTCAATGGCGTCTACTGGGATTACCCGACAGAGAGCAACTCCCCTCCCATTGCCGTACCGAGCCGCATTGCACCGGGAGCAGCGGTTTATCACCAGGAGCTTTCTGCCGGCCCGGCAGACGTTACGCAAGCGGGAGGACTGAGCCCGTACCGCACGATGGCCCAAGGAGGCAATGTCGGTGAGTGGGAAGAAACGGAGCTTGATTTATTTAATGACGATCCGCGAGGTGGACGCGGAGGCAATTGGGAGACGCTTTCGGCCGGGCTGTCATCATTGATCCGGAGTGCGAACTCTCCCGCAATTGGCCACTTTGCCGTTGGGTTTCGCGTTGCGAGTATCGTTCCGGAACCTACAACAGCTTTGCTTGTTGGGATCGTAGTGCTCGCACTTCTTTGGATGGGTAGGACATTTCATAAATTGCCATCGCACCATAGATACGTTTGCCGGCGCAATTTTCTGTCAAGAAATGACTCCCGTCGTTCTGTCCCCTTTTTTCGAAATAGGCGGCTGCCGGCGGACCAGGCGAGAAGAGCAAGGCCCAAGGTGGCCGGCTCCGGCACATTTGCGAAAGAGGCGAAGTCCACGTCCGCCAGCGCGCTGCCGGGGCCCAAGAACGCACTTTTCCATTCGTGAAAGTCATCGAAGTCGACCACTCCGTCGCGCGTCAAGTCGCCCTGGATGCGCTGGGAAACGCGATTGCGAAAGTTGGCGCGAATCAGTTCAAAATCCAACAGTTCCACCTGGCCGTTGCCGTCGACATCACCTGCAACCAGGCCGCCGCCAGACGCGGGCGCAAGCGCGAGCCCGGTGTCGCGATTAGCATTTCCACCGCCGCCTTCGGTCAGGTACCGGCCGGTCGGGTAATAATCTTCGCTAGTAGCCGCCGTGCTCGTATGCCGCAGCAGGCCTAAAAGATTCACGCCGTCGTTATTGGAGTATTCGATTCCATAGCCCATGCTGCCGGTGCTTCTTGCCGGCAGAGTGAAGATGTCGGCGCCGGTCAACGTGAGTCCCAGTCGCACCGTGCTGCTCGCGCCCAAGTCGGCAGGCAGCGTCGGGAAAACGAATTCCTTTACCAGGTTGCCGGGCGCCCAATTTGCGAAAACGTCGTCGACCTCATAGATGCGGATTTGAAGCCCAGCCGTCGCCGCGCTGGCGTCATCGA
>DATFGJ010000701.1:0-4778 GCA_035249585.1 Lacipirellulaceae bacterium | reverse complement strand
AAAAGCTTCCCCGATTTTCCTGTGACGGGCACGACCAACTCGCCGATGTTGCCGGCATCGTGCCCGGGTGTGCCGCGCAATTCGCGCAGCAGAATGCGAAATGCAGCCGCGGTCTCCAGCGTGCCGCCGCTCTTGCTGATGACGACGATTCCCCAGCGATCGCCGCGGCTTTCCAACAGCCGTACTAAATCCAAGAGCGCGTCGTTGTCGACGTTGTTGCCTTCGAAATACATCCGCGGCCGGCCGCGGCGCATCACCGGTTCGACTTCGTTGTGGTACACATGGCAGCAGGCTTCGAGCATCGCTCGCGCGCCCATGTACGACCCGCCAATCCCAAGCACGAGAACTGTGTCGACCCGGTTGGCGAGCCGATCAGCAGCGGCCTTGATCTGGCTCACTTCGCCCATCACGCCTGTTTCGCGCCGCTCCAAGAGCAACCGCTCCGGCAATTCGTGGAAGCCGGCGTCGAGCGGCCGCTTCTCCGGCGGGACTTCGCCACCTTCGGCCCATAAGCGCGCGTCGGCCAGCACATCGTCGCGCGCCGCAGCCAGCCGTGCGTCCAACTGCGCAAGCTCGGCCCGGCTAATGCCGCCACGCTCCAAAAAAACGCCATCCGGATCGTAGCGAATCGTGATCATGACCGTAGATTTTAGCCCCGCGGCCTGAGTTCAACGAGGGGTTGAATAGTACCCTTGCGGCCAACCAGTTTTTTGCGACGATGAACTTGGCTCACGACACCCGACACCCGACATCTACCTCGCCATGGACCTTCACCAACTCACTCGCCAGCTGCACGTTAAGAACAGTACGAAGATCGTCCTCTACGTCGCTGATGGACTTGGCGGCTTGCCACAACAACCCGGTGGAATGACGGAGCTGGAAACCGCCAATACTCCCAACCTCGACGCGCTGGCGAAAGGCGGAATCTGCGGTGGCAGCATTCCGGTGCTACCTGGCATCAGCCCGGGCAGCGGGCCGGGCCACCTTGGCTTGTTCGGCTACGACCCGCTGAAATACCTCATCGGACGGGGGGCGCTCGAAGCTACAGGCATCGGCTTCGAACTACGAAATGGCGACGTCGCCGTGCGTGCAAACTTCTGCACGCTCGACTCCAGCGGCAACATCGTCGACCGCCGAGCCGGCCGAATCGCCACCAACATCAGTGTGCCGCTGGTGCACAAGCTGCGCGAAATAGAAATTCCCGGCGTGCAAGTGTTGGTCGACCCGGTGAAGGAACACCGCTTTGTGATTGTATTCCGCGGCGCCGGATTGCGCGACAAGGTCAATGACACGGATCCGCAGCGCACCGGCGTCCCGCCGCTCGATCCCGTCGCGGCCGACAAGGAAAGCGAGCGGACAGCCGAAATCGCCCGGCAATTTATCATCCAGGCCCGCCAGCTGCTCGCCGATCAGCCCAAAGCGAATTGCGTCACGCTTCGCGGCTTTGCCGGCAAGCCTGATCTGCCGAGTTACGAAGAGGTTTATGGCCTGCGCGCGGCTGCCATCGCCGTCTACCCGATGTACAAGGGCCTGGCGCGGCTGGTCGGAATGCACATCATTGGCCAACCGCAAACGCTTGACGAGCAGATGACGCTCCTGGAACAAAACTGGGCCAACTACGACTTCTTCTTCATCCACTTCAAATACACCGACAGCACGGGCGAGGACGGCAACTTCGCCGCGAAAGTCCAGCGCACTGAAGAGTTCGATGCCGCTGTGCCGCGGATCACGGCGCTCAACCCCGACGTGCTCGTCGTCACTGGGGACCACAGCACGCCGAGCATGTTGGCCAGCCACAGCTGGCATCCGGTGCCCACATTAATCGCGGGCAAATTCTGTCGCACCGACGGCTGCCAGAAATTTGGCGAGAGTGAGTGCCTCCGCGGCGGCCTCGGGCAATTCGACGCCAAGTACCTCATGACGCTCGCGCTGGCGAACGCCGGCCGCCTCACGAAATACGGCGCGTAAGGGATGTGCGATGTTTGGTGTAAGATCGAGGATGTTTACTTCGCCCGACCGTGTTCTGACATCTTCTATCTAACATCAAACATCTTACATCTCCGTTTTCACTAGCCTCGCATCAAGCCAATTCGCACGATCCAGCTCATCACCCCGGTCGGCGAAATCCACCGTCAACGTCAATCCTTGCGCTCCGGTAACGTCAACGGATACGGGCCGCGGCGATTCGCCCCCGCGCACCATCCCGCTTGTAAACGCTTCCTCCCAAGCGCCTCCTCGTAGCACGTAAACGCCGAATGCCACGCTTCCGCGCTTTCCGGCCGAAGCGTCGATCGCCACGGTGGCGATGAAACGCCGGTACTGGCCATCGAGCCGATACGTCAATCGTGCGGCCGAGTGCATGCCGATGCCCTTTAGGTACCGCTTGCCGCCAACTGAAAGCGGCTCACCCAGAACATTGCGATCGCGAGCGTAGGGCCACTCGATCGACAGGTACGGCACGTGGCGGTATCCCTGCGGTTCTAAATCAGAAAGATAATCGAATCGTCCGCCTAGTGATTGCAGCAAGGCAATGTCATCCAGGCCGTCGGCCGTAAGTGTGAGACTTTCGGCAGCCTCGATGATCAACCCGTGTTCGTCGCTGCTGATCCCGTTTGCATACACTAGTGATCCATCGCGTGTGCCGACAACAAACGAAGGCGGCTGGCGTTCAGAGGCAGGTAAGTTCCCAGCTTCCTCACCCCCGAACACAACTGCCTCCACGCGCGATAACGGCAGCTTCACTGCACCGTTGGGGGTCTCCAGCGTCAACGAGCCACCGGCAAGCGCGGCCAACTTGCCGGTCACGCGATCCTTGTTCGTCAATAACACAATTTCGCTGCTCGAATTCCCACTTTCTCTTAGAGAGAGGTTGGTGGCGGATTCATCCCTCACCGTTTCTTCCAAATCTTCGCGCGCCGCTAAATGGTGTCGCTGCGCGAACACCAAGCCGCGAACCAACGACTTTGCCAGCTGCACCTCGCCCCAGGTATCCGTAAGTGCGACGATTTTGTCGCCCTCCAGGCGAACAGGCGCACCGCCCGACCACGCCGCCGCAGTTATCAGCCGCCCGCCGTCGGCCAGCACTACGAAAATCTGCGGCCGCGGCTCGCATGGATGCCCCCAGCGCACCAGCTCATCCGACCCAAATTCACGCTTCGTAGAGCCCGCAGCGGAGACTGCACCTTGTATGCGAAACACAATTCGCCCATCCACCCCAATTGAAATCAACTCGCCAATAAATGGTTCTCCCTCGAGCGGCACGACTTGTCCCCCGGCTGCGCTGGCACCAATCGCATCGCTGAGAAAAATACAACAGAGTACACAAAGGACACGGAGGGAAGATTGCAAATTGCAAATTGCAAATTGCAAATCGTCAATTGCCGATTCGTCAATTTGCATTTTGCAATTTGCAATTTGCATTTTGCAATTTCTGCCTGGCTCGACTGCCAGAGTGTTCTTTGCGGAGGACATTCACGCTATCTCTGAAAAATCGGCACGCTGTTGTCCGGCATCTGCAGCACGATGCACGCCATCGCCGTGCCGTATTCGAAGCAGATCGGATCCGCCCAGGAACCGTCCGGCTGCTGTCGTGTCACCAACAAATCGCGTATCGCGGGGTACCAGCGGTCCCACCGCTCGCCGTCGGCCAGCCACAATGCCTGCACGGCATAATAGTGGCCATAGAAAAAGTGCGAATCCTGTCCGAACTCAGCCGTGCGCGGCAAAAACTGGTCGATATACACTAGCCCGCGCTCGATTTCGCGCCCTTCATAAATCCCAGCGCTATAGAGCGCCACGATGCCTGCGGCCGAGCGCGGGAACGCGCTTTCCCCCCCGGGTAGCTGGTAGCGAAAACCACCGTCCGCGTTCTGGCAGCGTTTTACGTAATCGATGCTCCTCTCGATCGTTTCATTCGGCACGGCCAGGCCCGCGTTTCGCGCCGCCCGCAGCGCCATCACCTGGCAAACCGTTACTGAAAGGTCCGCATCCTCGCCCCGTGGCTGATAGCGCCAACCTCCCTCGTCGTTCTGCGTGCGTACGATCAAGTCAACGGCTGCGGCAAGCTTTTCTGGCAAGTCGTCCCGCAGCGACATGCCGTAGACTTCGGCCAGAAACAGCGTGGCGAAACCATGCTCATACATCGGGCCATGGCTCATCGCCCCTTCGACGGAAATAAACCCGCTCTCCTGAGCATGTTCGAGCAAATAATCGGCCGCGCGCGCAACCTCATCGCCGTACGTCCCGCGTCCGGGAGTGCTGCCCTCGGCCAGCCAGGCCATTCCCGCGAGAGCCACCACGGCCGCATTCCGGCCATAGCCGCCCGTTGCGAACGCACCGTCCTCTAACTGCCGCTCCGAAAGAAATCGAAGCCCCTTTTCCACCGCCGGCCGTGCAGGCCGCATGATCTCAACACGCGAAGTCGCCGCGGCGATCGGGGGCGCAGGTTCCTGCGCCGCCGTTGACGCCGCCACAGCAATAAAAATCAAAGCCGATCCGCAATATCGACATTGCCCGCGCATGCCGTCATCGTCCCTCGGCCGCCACCAACCCGTCAAGTTGCCAGCACACAATGGGGTTTTCTCCGCCATTTTTTGTTGCAAAACGAAAATGCGGCGCTGATTTAGGTACGGCCCGCGCGTTTTTTTGGTTTACTCTGCATGCTCAACTTCATTAAACTAATTGGCTGAAAACGGACTCAACCAGCGTCGACTTTTTTCTCGGTGCAAAAGCAATGAAATCACATTTATCCCAAACCGATCGCGAAGTGTCCCGCCGAA
>DATFGJ010000700.1:0-13545 GCA_035249585.1 Lacipirellulaceae bacterium | reverse complement strand
TGCTTTCCGCGAAACGTGGCCAGTCAATGCGGTGTACGGCCGCACTCGGCAAACAAGCGATGCTAACCTTTTCGTTAACCTAAACGCGGTTCAATTCTGATAAACAAGAGCGAATCATTGACTCGCACAAATCGTAACCTCAAGATAACAAAGGGCAACCGATACCGTAACAAGCCAATTCGAGCACTGGGGGTCAAAAGGTCGCTGGTTCGAATCCAGTCGGCCCGACTACACAAGCCGCGAGCTCTTTAGAGCTGGCGGCTTTTCTTCTGCCCTCAGGGTGAAGAAAACATTACGGCCGATACTATTCGTTGGTTGGTATGACAACCGTAAGTAGCACGTTTATTTCAACTCATCGCGGCACCCCGGCAAGCCGCTTAGGGCTGGCCGCTGGACCGGATCAAGATCCAAAGTGCGTTCGCTGGGCATTCGAACATGGCATTAACTTCTTTTTCTTTTACGGTCCGGGTAATAAGGAGTTTATCGCGGAGCTCGCCATCCTGATCAAGAGGCGAGCCGATGACGTGATCGTTGCCAGCGGCAGTGGAGCACGCACAAGAAACGGACTGCGGGCTGCTCGTCGCAAGATCGTTTCATCAATTGGAACGGAACACGTTGACGTGTTCTTTGCTGAATACATCAACCCTGGTGACAATCCGGACGCGATTTTTGGAAGCGGCGGCGTTCTGGACGAATTACAGCAATGGAAAGCGAATGGCCAGATCCGTTACGTCGGCGCTAGCGCACACGATCGAAAGCTGGCCAGCAGGCTAGCGCACGATCCGCGGGTCGATGTCCTGATGCATCGCTACAATATGGCCCACCGGAAGGCCGAATCAGAAGTGTTCCCTGTGGCATTTAAGGCGGGAACTCCCGTAGTCGCCTTCACCGCGACGCGCTGGGGAAGTTTATTGAAGCGTCATCCTGACTGGAGTAGCGGTCCGCCGAGGGCCGCAGATTGCTATCGGTATTGCTTGGCCCAAGCGGCCGTAAAGCTTGTCCTCACTGCGCCGAAGTCCATCGCCCAGTTGCGCGAGAACGAAGCCGTGCTGAAACTACCGCCGATGGGAAGCGACGATTGTCAATATTGGAATCGACTTGGCGACCTTATTTACAAACAAGGTCAGGGCGCGAGCCACGATTTCGAATCGCAATGGCCCTGAGTCGGGACTTCTGCGTTTTCAAAGGTAATTAACGGACATTTCCCGGCAAGACATCTCCTGGCCCGCGCACATAAATCGAATTCGTCAGAATCCACGGACGATCCTCGCCGTCGACATTAAGCCAGACTTCGACACGGTAGATGCCCGGCTTATCTACAAGGAATTCGAAACCTGGCCCAATTTGCTCAAGTGAGATCTGGCCGTCGCGAAAAAGTTTGAAGCGGCCATCGAGCGGCGCCTCAGCTCGTAAATACAAGTCGTTGGCAAGTGTCACCTCGCTGCCGATCGGCCAGCTCTCGCTGCGCCGGTCCGCCCGATAGACAAAACCGGTCGGATCGGCAAGCCAGTCAAATGCGACATAGGCACGCCCGTTGGCGAGCGCCTGACGCACTTCGTCTTCGTTAATTTCGGGCAGCAGTAGATGGGTGCTGACATGTCGGAAACTGCGCACGTACGGATCCAGATCCAGCTCGAAAATCAAGTCGCCTGGCTTCTTGCCCGCGATGAGGAGCTTGAGGGGCGGGAGAAGCTCGGGATCAAGCACGGCAATCCGGGTGCCCAGGACGTCTTCGACCAGCACGGTGCCGTTATCGACGATCTTGGCGCGGTAGCCCTGGTTGTGATGCGAGTCATTGCCCGCAACGCCGGTGTGCGAGCCGCGCTGGCATAACTCGTCATACCGCTTCAAATAGTCAGCCGGGTAGTCTAACAACGCACCAAACACTTCCTGAGGGTATTGCTTCACCATCCGCTGTAGGCTGATCATGACTAGCGGCGATCGCAACGTGGCCAGGAACCGGGTTTCGTCCTTGATGTCGGCGTGCGTGTTGTAGATTTCGGTGCCGTTTATACTCGCAACGTCCCAGCCCATCCTTTCTTCCAGGTGACATAGGAAGACCAGGCCCCCGGTCGAGCGGACAAGGTTTGCAAAATCCTGCGGATTGTCGGTTTTCAGATTCTGGATGCTTTGACGTGGAAAGGCCAAGAAGCCGCCGGTCTCAGCGCCGGGAATGAGCAAAACGCCATCTTTGAAGCCGCGATGGCCATCGAGGAAATAGTCGTACTCGCTGGCCGGATGCTCGCTAAACAGAATCACGCGAACGCTGGCCTCGCTGGCCGCGGCGACGATCTCTTCGATCGTGCCCCTGCTATCGTGTGAAAACGCGGAGTGCACATGCACCAATGTTCGCACGTCTTCGAACGTGTTGGATAGCGTAACCTGGCGACGCTGCGTTTTGAGAGTCTCAATCGCCTCATGAACTGCGCGGAGCTTTTCGGGCCGTAGCCGCTCGATCATGTCCGCGGAGGCAGTCGATTCCACGACGCCGTAAACGACTAGAAGCACGATCCGCACGAATATTCGCATAACGAAAACCGCGATGCAGGCAGGGGCCGAGTCGTTCTAGTCAGTCTACATACGCAAATTCGTTAAGATTCAACAGAGCGCGGCACAGTTCGACGAGGCTGCGTTCATTTAGAAGCTGACTGCAAGCCCTCGCCTCAAAATCATCGGGTTGACGTTGCAAGGTCAGTTCAAACGCGCGCCGAACCAGGTTTGCCGGCTCCGTTCCCGCCTCATGCTCCACACGCTCGGCCAATGCGCGCGCCGCCTCGACCGCCAGCGGACTATTAAGCAGCGTCAGCGCCTGCGGAGCAACCGTTGAGACCTCCCCCCCCGCGCAGGGCGTCGAATTATCCGGCAAGTCGAATGACTCCAAAAGCGGAACTCGCGTGTTGCGCTTTTGTACGAGGAACAGGCTTCGGCAATACTGCTCGGGCTTGGGCGATGGGTACCAGCCCTTAGTTTTTTCTGGGTTGTCATCGAGAAACGCAGGATTCGTGAGGAGGATTTCCGGCGGCAGATCGGGCCAAATCGGCGGGCCGTCGGTCTTCGAAGTGAGCAAACCGCTCACGAATAACAGAGCGTCGCGCAGTTGCTCTGCGCTCAGCCGGCGCGGCGAGCGCGACCCAAAGTGGTTGCCGGTAAACACGGGGGCCTGTCGATACGTGGCACTCGTCGCAATCCGCCGTACGAGTTGGTTGACGGACCAACCTTGCCGCACAAATTCGCTCGCCAGCCAGTCGAGCAGCGCTGGGTCGTCGGGCGGCGCGCCGGCCAGACCAAAATCGTTCGGCGTGGCGACCAGCGGTCGGCCCATCAAACTGTGCCAGACTCGGTTCACGAACACGCGTGCGGTGAGCGGATTCTCCGGCGACGCAATCCAATTGGCCAGCGTGAGCCGCCGGCCACACGTGCGCGGATTAGTCGACCTCTCGATTGTCGCCGGCGACGGACTAAATACCGACGGGAAGCCGGCGTCCACTGCCTCACGCGGTGATTTGTGGTCGCCCTGAAACAATAGATGCGTGGCGGCGACATTCTCAACGTTGTCCGTCATTAATAGTCCGTGCGTAAACTGTCCTCGCTTCGCGTCGAGTGCTTCTATTTGCTGTTTCAGCTCATTGCGCGCTGATTCGTCAGCTTCTGGAAGCGAATCCAACTTTTCGCGCAGTGGCATGATCTCGGCGTCCAGCTGTTCGTTCTGCTCGCGAATCAGTGCTTGTTCGGCGGCAAGATCGAGCGGCAAGTCATCTGCAAACTGCACGCCCGCAAAGAACGCGCGGAAGCGGTAGTGATCCGCCTGCGAGAAGGGATCGTATTTGTGATCGTGACAGCGACAGCAGCTGAAGGTCAGCCCGAGGAATGCGGCGGCCGTCGTTTCCGTCACGTCCGCAAGCAGCTCGGCGCGGCTGCGATCCTCCTCGTCGAAGAGCTTGGCCGCATTGTCGTGCGGGCCGAGTCTCAGGTAGCCTGTCGCGATGAGGCTATCTTGTTCGGCGGGAGTGCTGGGGAGCCCGTCGAATAGTTCATCCCCGGCCAACTGCTCACGAATGAATTGGTCGTAGGGCTTGTCGGCGTTGAACGATCGCACGACATAGTCGCGAAACTTCCACGCGTTCGGGCGAAACTCGTCCCAGTCGAAGCCGTTGCTGTCGCTGTAACGGACCACATCGAGCCACATCCGCGCAAAGTGCTCGCCAAACCGCGGGCTGCCGATTAGCTCATCAACGAGCGCCGCAATCGCACCGTCCGCTCCATCCCGCGCCACCGCAGCTTTGAAATCGGCGACCTGCTGCGAAGTCGGCGGCAGGCCAGTGAGGTCGAAGTACAACCGCCGTACGAGCGCGCGTTCTTCGGCCATCGAGGGAGGAGCCAAACCTTCCCGTTCGAATCGCGCCAGAATGAAATAATCGATGTCGTTTTTCGCCCACTCGCTTTGCCTGACTGCCGGCAGATTAGGACGTTTCACCGGCTTGAGCGACCACAATTCCAATCGCTTTCCACCGTAGAGCTGCACGATCGGATTGCGAGGATCCGACCACGCATCGCCAATTGGCTCGCCGCCAACGCCAGGCGCGCTGCTCGTCCGCGTCGAAGTGGAAGGCCATGGCGCACCCTCTCGTATCCAGCGCTCGAGCGTGTGAATGTCGTGCGCTGAGAGCTTATCTTTCGGCGGCATTTCGAGAACTTTGTGCATCCGTTTCACCGCCATAAGCGCCAGTGACCGATCCGCGTTGCCAGGCACGAGGGCAGGGCCGGAGTCGCCGCCTTCAATCGCCGCGTCGCGAGAGTCAAGACGCAAGCCGCCCTCCGCTTTATCCGGACCGTGACACGACCAACAGCGCGCGGCCAGAAGCGGCCGGACGCGCTCGACGAAATGACGGTCGGCCTCGATTAGTTGAGCGCTGCTCGGATCATCGGCGGCCGGCAATGCGGACGCAGCGAAGCACAGCGCAAAGCCGAAGGTGACAGAAAAAGCGCGCCAGGCAATTCGAAATCTTCGACCGGCGGCGAACTGGACTGAGGGAGTCATGCCAGCACCCCCGGGATGATCTTTGCGCTTCCGGCCACGCCGGTCAGCCGTTCTTGCCGCCCATTGGCATGAAAGAAAAGTGCATCATTATCTAAGCCCAGCGCAGCAAGAATGGTCGCGTGCAAATCGCGAAACGGCGTCGGCTGCTCAACGGCGTGATAGCCGAATTCATCGGTGGCGCCGATGCGCTGCCCCGATTTCACGCCGCCGCCTGCTAACCAAATTGTGAACCCGGCCGAGTTGTGATTCCGGCCGCCGTCGCTTTGCAGCAACGGCGTGCGCCCAAATTCGCTGGCCCAGATTACGAGTGTCTCATCGAGCAGCCCGCGCTGCTTCATGTCTTGCAACAGGGCGGCGATGGGCTGATCGGTCCAGCGAGCGCGCGGCGTGTGATTGTCGGTCAGTTTGGAGTGCGCGTCCCAGCCATCCTTGTCGGGCATGTCGTACAACTGCACGAAGCGCACACCTCGCTCCACGAGCCGCCTTGCCAGCAGACACTTGCGGCCGAAGCTGCGCGTCCGCTCATCCTTATGCTCCAGGCCATAGCTGCAGCGCGTGTGCTGCGTCTCCTCATCGAGGTTGCCGACCTCAAGCGCGCTCGACTGCATTCGATACGCGAGTTCGTACGCCGCCAGCCGGGCATCAAGCTCTGTAAAGCCGTCACGCTCGGCTCGATGCCGCAAATTCAGTTCGCGAATTAGATCCAAAGACGCTCGCTGGCCGCTGGCGAGTTCATCGGGAGGAAGTAAATCGAGGACTGGCGTGCCGGTGTCGCGCAAGCGAGTCGGCTGAAAGGCTGCCGGCAAGAACCCGTTCGAATAATTTCCCGCCCCGCCGAGCGGCCCGGCGTCGAACAGCACGACATAGGCGGGCAAATCCTGGTTCTCTGAGCCAAGACCATAGGTCGTCCACGAGCCGAGGCTGGCTTTGCCGACTCGCACATCGCCGGTGTGAAGCTGATAACTGGCCGGGGCGTGGTTATTCGATTCGGCCTGCATCGAGTGAATGAAACATAGATCGTCAACATGCTGCGCAATATGAGGAAACAGCTCACTGACCCACATGCCGCGCTCGCCGTATCGGCTCCACGAAAACGGGCTGCCCAACAGCTTGTCCTCGCAGCCAAAGGTAACGTTCGCGAACTTCGACTTTTGCAGCGTTTCGCGCAGAGATGCGGGCAGCGGCTGGCCGCTTTGTTTCTGCAGCTCCGGCTTGTAATCGAACGTATCGACCTGTGACGGTCCCCCGACCATGAATAGGAAGATCACTGACTTGGCGCGCGGCGTGAAATGAGGCGGCCGCGGAGCGAAGGGTGTCAGCGGACCAATCACGAGTGGCCGACCCGATGGGGCCGCCAATAACTCCTGGCGGCGAAGTGCCTCGAAAGCCAGCATGCCGAAACCGGCTCCGAGCTGGCCAAGAAATCGCCGCCGTGAACAATCGCAGTTAATGTGAGTCATCGTCGAGCGAAACAGCCTATACGGCGTTGTTTAAGCATTCTGCAATATACCATGAAGCCGTCCGTCGCCAAATTGGCACCATGTCAATCGAATGACAATCGGCATCTGATCGGATGCGCGACGGGTTCCGAATCACGGCCGACATCTTCCGCCCAACACGGGTTTATCGCGGCTCCCAGATTGTCACTGCGATGTAGCTATCTCCTTTGGGTTCATCGGAACCGGCCCGGCTCGGCGTAGACTCTCACATGCCGGGCGCCGGTCGGCAGCGATCGCTGGGCGCCGAACGCAATTTGCGCGGTGAATATGCATGCCGCAAGCGCGCTGGTCCGAAGCGATGTCATTGCGATATGCTGCCGCGATGCGGCATGATTTGGTCGCGAAGGATGTAAACAAACAGGCCGCTGCCGTACACGATGAACAGCAGGCTGAGGACTTCAATGGCACTCGTACTCAACAGGAATATCCAGCCGACGAGGGCGATCAGACTCGGTATCGGATAGAGCCACATGCGGAAAGGCATCGCATGGGCGCGCTCTCGACGGACGACATGGAGAGCGAAGATTTGACCAATGAATTGGATCACGATCCGCACGGTGACCGCACCGTTAATGACGGTTTTTAGCGGAAAGAAGCAGAAGAATGCCGTCATCGCACTCAAAAGCGCGAGCGACGCCCAGGGATAGCCGCGGGTCGGATGGAGTGCAGCGAAGAATTTGAAAAAGTCGCCATTCTTGGACGCAGCGTACAGTATTCGCGAATAGCCTAGGGTCATTGCAAACACTGAGGCAAGGCAAGTCCAGATGATCAGTCCGGTAAAGGCTTTGGCGGCCGTGTCGCCATACAGCTTGCCCATGAACGCGCCGGCAATGTTCTTTTTGGCAACACTGCCATCGACTTGTGTTTCCTGCCACGGCACCACGCCAATGAAGGCGAAATTCATCGCCATATAGATGCACGCAACCAGAACGACAGAGATCAGCACCGCGCGTGGAATCGTTTTCTCCGGGTTGCGGACTTCTTCGCCGAGGTGGCAGATATTGTAGTATCCGAGATAATCGTAGACCGCAATGCTGGTGGCTGCTCCCAGGCCAACCACGAATTTTCGATCCAGACGAAAAGCATTCTCGGGAAATGTAATTAGCGAGGCATCGAAGTTGCGAACTCCCAACACGATTACCGTGCCGACGGCGATTAACACACCCGTGACAAGTATCGTACTGAACCAGCCAAGCGAGCGGATGCGCTGGCAAAGCAACACAAAAATGGCCATCACCATCAAGCTGGCGGGAATGCCAACGATTGCCTTCTCGGTCAGATTCCATAGTTGTGCAGTTTTGCCGTAAGCAGGCCAAAGCGTCATTGCAAACTCCGACGCAGCAATATAACCCGATGCCAACTCCAGGGTGCCGCTTACCAAAAACTGCCAGATGAACAAGAACGGCAGAAATCGACCCCAAGCCGATCCGCGGAAGATTTCGCGGAAATAATGGTAGGTGCCGCCGCTGCCCGGAAACGCGGCGCCAAGTTCCGCCCAAACGAGACCATCGCACATCACGATGAGCATGGCCAGGACCCAGCCGATCATTCCTTGCGGCCCGACCATCGCGCCGAGCAGCAGCGGTATGGTGATGAACGGGCCGGCGCCGAGCATGTTCGCCACGTTCAACGACGTGGCGTGCAACGTGTTAAGCCCGCGCTGGAGTTGCGGCGAGGATTCAGTCATTGATTTGCGCGACGAGACTTAGGTTTAAGCCCGACGTGCGGCGCTGCAGTGTCGTCCGTCAACGATAGAGCGGCTATCGCATGCAGCTGAATTCAGTTATGAAGGCCGTTTTATGCTGCACGCGGCTGAATTACAATCGTCAGAGACGCTTTTCGATAGATCCAATGGGCTGCAAGGCGCTCATGCCCTTGGAAGAAGAAGATCGCGAATAGGCTTGCTGTTCACACCCTCCGCGTTTTAGAGCGAAATCCCCTCGAATGCTCAGAGGCGCAAGATTGAGATAAAAGCGAAGGCGTGGTTCTCGCATGGAGAGTTGTTATGACCCGCTCGATATTGTTGTTCGTTTTGATTGCTTTTTTGATGATCTGCACATCGGCCGCGTGTATTGCGCAGACGCCGCAGGACGACGGCAAGTTGCGAATCATCATTTTTGGCGCCCATCCCGATGATGCCGAATTCAAGGCTGGCGGCACGGCAATTTTGTGGGCCGACAAAGGGCACCACGTGAAGTTGGTGTCCGTGACCAACGGCGACATCGGCCACTGGCAAATGGCCGGCGGGCCACTCGCAAAGCGACGCACGGCCGAAGCGGCGAAGGCCGACAAGATTCTCGGCGCCACGTCCGAGGTTCTCGATATTCATGACGGCGAGCTCGAGCCCAATCTGGAAAACCGGCGCAGAATCACGCGACTGATCCGCAACTGGAAGGCCGACATTGTGATCGCGCATCGCCCTTGGGATTATCATCCCGATCACAGGTACACGGGCGTGCTGGTGCAGGACGCCGCCTTTATGGTCACGGTCCCGTACTTTTGTCCCGACACCCAAGCGCTTACTGAAAACCCGGTTTTTCTCTACTCAAGCGACCGCTTCGAAAAGCCCTATCCGTTTCGCGCCGATATCGCGGTCGCCATCGATGAGGTATTCGACCGTAAGCTTGACGCCATCCACGAGCTGGAATCACAAGTTTATGAGGGAGGCGCCACCGGCGGCGAGGAGTTCGTGCGCGGCGTGCCGCCCGCCAACAAGCCGCAGCTGCGCAAAGCATGGCTGCGCGAGGCCTGGGAAAGCCGGCAGGGCAGTGAAACCACGCGTCATCGCAACGCTCTTAACAAATGGTATGGTCCCCATCGCGGCGAGAGCGTCAAGTTCGCCGAGGCGTTTGAGATCTGCGAATACGGCCGTCAACCAACCGATGCCGAAATACGGCAGCTGTTTCCGTTCTTCGACGAAGCGCAGTAATCGGGCGCGAAATGACATCCAACGAATGTCAGTTTCCATCGGCCGATGTGGTGAACGCGCCTTGTGGCGACGCAGCGGCTTCGCGCGAGTTGCGGACGTGCAGGATCACCGGCCAGCTGGTTTGTTTGCCCTCGACTTCGGCGCGCAGATGGAACGGCCGCGTTGTTTCCGGAACCCATTTCGCGGCGGTGATGAAGAACTGCCGCTCCGATTCGCCTTGCAATAGCGTCAGGCCATTGAGGCCGATATTGTCGACATAGACGCCGTGCGGCAGGTTTCGGCCGGAGTATTCGTTGCCGAACGTAATTTCGCCGTCAAATCCGCGGCGCTCCACTTTGACGATTGCCGAAATTGTTTCGCCGGCAGCGATGACGAGTTCCGGAATCTGATGGCTTGAATCCCGGGCGGCCGCGGCCGGCGACGCATGGTCATACGGAAGAACGTGGACGAGCAGCTTCGGCGCTTCAGCCAGTTTCAGTTCGCCCAAGCTCACCGGAGCCTTTGCGATTTTCCCTCCCTTGATCATCGCAGAAGCGGTGAGCATCACATTTTTGGCATTCTCGACCGCGAGCGCCGGGGCGTTTGCATCCGCCGTAATGGTGCCATAGGCGGTGGTCTGACCGGCTTGAATCACGAGCGGCGTCGACACGTTAAAGCCCGGCGGCAGGCCGGAGACGTCGACGTGGATTTCGCCGTCGAAGTCGTCAACGCGATCGGCGACGATGGCAAATTCCTTGCCGCTGCCCGCGTTGATCGCAAGGTCGGGCGCGTTCACTTTAATTTGAAAATCGGGCCGCGGCGCGCGAACGACAAGCTCGTATCCGTAGTCATCGCCGCCCATGTCGCGCACGTCAGAAACGGCGGCCAAATACTCGCCGTCGGCCGGGGCAGTGAACACCACGCGCGAGTCGGTGCCCAGTTTCCGCCACCCGTCATCGTCGTTCTCGTAGTACAGCGTGAATTTCGGCAGGCCGTTGGGGATGAGCGCCGCGCCGGGCGGATGCGGCTCGACGATATAGCACGGCTCGTTCAAGGCATGCGCGATGGCGGTGGTGCCGAAAAAGGCATAACGATTGCCCTCGATGCCCGGATACACGAGGAATCCCGAATCAGGGCCGCGCGGGTACATCCACAACTTGACGACTTCGCCATTCGCGTAGAGGTATTCGTTGAGTTCCATGTCCTGCCACTTGTGCAGCCGGAAATCGGTCAGCGCCATCGAGTCATGGCCGCGGAACGTGAAGTAGGTTGGTCGGACCGCCTGCAGCACGATGCGCGGGATCGGCTTTCCCGCCGCGTCGAGCACCGCAAGGTGTGAATCGAGCGGCGACTTCTGCCGCGCAGCATTGATTTCGAGCACGAGCTGCTGGCCCTTTTGAGCGCGGAAGCGGACCAGGTCGACGTCTGGTTTCTTGCCTTCTTTCGGCACGTTGATGACGCCGCTGACAACCGCGTTGTCGCTGATGGCGTTCGCGTCGGCGACGGAATCATTTGGCTCCTGTTCAGCCATTTTGAGCGGCGTTTCCGCGTCTAACGCGTGCGCGGACGCTTGCTTCCCTGTTTCATCTTGATGCGCGATGTCCGGCTTGGTGCGTTCGATTATCGCATAGCGCTGCCAGGAGCCGTCGATTCGGGCAACGAAGAACGCATTGCCACCGGGATCGAACGAGATGCCCGTCACGGCGTCCGATTGCTCTTCGTAGCGATGAATCGGGGTGAGCGACGGCGCATCCCAAAGAATCAGCTCGCGCCCTTCGGAGGCGCTCACGAGCTTCAAACCATCAGGCGAGAATGCGAGTTTCACGACCGGGCTTTCGTGGGCGGTTCGCGCGAATTTCATCGGGTTAATTTGCGGCTCGTCGCGGGAAACTAATTGCCACATCCGCACTTGCCGGTCGGCCCCGCCGGCCACCAGCCATTTGTCATCGGGGCTGATCGCCACGCTGCGCTGCTCGCCTTCCGGCTGGCCCAGCGTGTCGAGCCGCTCGCCTGTGTCGACGCGCCAGATTTTTACCGTGTCGTCGGCACTCGCGCTCGCCAGGATGGAACCGTCGTTGGAAAACGCCAGCTCGAATACGGCCCCGTTGTGCCCAGTGAGTCTTCGAACGACCGTGCCGCTGGCCACATTCCAAAGCTGAATCTGGCGGTCGTAGCTGCATGTTGCCAGGAGCGTGCCGTCCGGGCTGAGCCGCGCATCGTAAAGGGCGTCGCGATGGCCTTTCACTTGCGAGACAATGCTTCCGTCCGCGGCCCGGCAGATCGTGGCCTCGCCGTACAGGCCGGGAATCCCGGATGCAGCCACGAACACCGATCCGTCCCGCGAATAGGCGATGCTGTTCACTTTGCCGGCGAGCGGTTCGGTCGTGGCGAGGACGCTCCCCGACATGGGATCGACAAGATCGACGTCACGGTATCGGCCGAGAGCTAGTCGTGCCCCGTCGGGCGCGGCGGCGATGCTTGTCAAATACTGGCGCACGTGTGGTGCCGCGTCGATTTGCGGCGTGGACAGTTCCGGATAGACCGCCGCACTGCCATCCGGTCCCCTGGCGCCAGCATCGATCCATGCGCGTAGCACCTCGATCTCCGCCTGAGTCGGACGCTCATTATCCTCCGGCGGCATCTGCGGCTCGAGTTCACCGGTCAGCATGCGGACGAGCCGGCTGGCATCGGATCGGCCCGGCACGATTACGCCGCCATGTTCGCCGCCGCGCTGCAACTGGTCGAATGTCTCGAGCGAAAGGTTGCTCTCCGGCTCATCGGCGTTGTGGCAGCCGACGCAATACGTCGCGAAAATGGGCGCCACGTCCCTTGCAAAGTCGGGCGGCGCGGCTTCAACAGCGCACAAACCTGCGTCATCAAGCGCAAGCAGCGAAACAAACGACAGTATCGCGAAGCAGGTGTTTCGCATGACTGATTAGTGGTTAAATAAGAATTCGCGGCTGCTCAGGACAGCCCAAAACGCGTCTTCCACGACGGCACGACGCTGGTCCTGCGGAGCTTCATTCATCACGGACAGCAGTTCGGCGAGCTCGCGGTCGGTTGGGTAACGCGACAGCGCCGACAGGTACAGCTCTTCGATCACTCGGTAGTTGGGCAGGCCGCTGGTAAGGAACGATTCGACTTTGCCGTCTGTGGCAGCGAGCTTTTTCATGATCGTCTCGCCGTTGGAGATATGCAGCGCCTGCACCAGGCTCGGCTCATTGGATCGCTCGCACTGGCAGGTAATCACGCGCTGGTGCCGTCCGAAGGTGCGCAGAAACTGTGAGACGACCGCGGAATCGTAGAGCTGGAGCGCGCGCGTTCCCTTGGCGTAGAATTTTGTTTCTTCGAAATCGGCGCCCGGATATTCGATCTGCTTGAATTCGGTAGGCGAGGCGGTCACCTGCGAGATGGCGTCGAGCGCAACTTCCGCCATGAGCCGCCGCGGATAGTATTGGGCGAAGTTCCGGTTGTCATCACGACTAGTATCGTGAGGCACGCTGCTGCGTTGATACGCGGCCGACTGCAGGATTACGCGCATCAGCGCCTTCAAATCATAATCGTTATCGGCGAGATACTTGCTCGCGGCCGCAAGAAGCTCTTCGTTGCTGGCCGGGTTCGACAGGCGCAGGTCGTCGACCGGCTCGACGAGGCCGACGCCGAAGAAATTTGCCCACACGCGGTTCGTAATGGCGCGTGTGAAGTACGGGTTCTCCGGCGAGGTGAGCCACTCGGCAAGATATTCGCGGCGGTCGATCTCTGAATTTGCGGCAAGCGGCTCCGCATCGAGCGGCGCCGGCGGCTGCGCCGCGCCCTTGGCCGGCTGAATCAGCTCGCCGCTATCGGCGACGAACAGGCTGCGCACGCCGTCGCCACCGCGCCCGTCGCCGCCCCAACCTTTGGCCCGCACGCGCGCCATTAGATTGGCCATCGCGTAATACTGGTCGTTGGTCCATTTCTCCAGCGGATGGTTGTGGCACTTCGCGCAGCCGATCGACAGGCCCAGAAAGGTTTGGCTGACGTTTTCGGTCATCGATTCGGGGTCCTGGTGCAGCGCGTAGAAATTGGTGGCTCCGTTTTCAATGCTGCTGCCGCGGGCC
>DATFGJ010000699.1:0-8497 GCA_035249585.1 Lacipirellulaceae bacterium | reverse complement strand
CGCATCTCGCCGGCTTTCACAACGTTCCGATCGAGGAACTCAGCGGCCAGTTCGTCACTCTGCACGGAGAAGATGTGATCCGCCACTTGTTTCGCGTGGCGGCCAGCCTCGACAGCATGGTGCTCGGCGAAGCCCAGATTCTCTCGCAGGTGAAGCAAGCCTACGAGCTGGCCCGCCAGCTCGGTAGTGCGGGGCCAATCACGCACGGCGCATTTCAGGCAGCGCTGCGCGTTGCGCGGAGAGTGGCCAATGAAACCTCGCTTCACCGCCATCGCGTGAGTATTCCTAGCGTGGCGATCGCGGATTTCGCCGCGCGGATTTTCGAGCGCTTCGATGATAAGCGCGTGCTGGTGATCGGCGCCGGCAAAATGGCTCACGAGACGCTGCAATACCTTGTGGATGCGGGTACCCGCCACATCACCGTGCTTAACCGCGACCTCGGCCGCGCCGAGGCATTGGCCGCCCAGTGGCGCGGCCAGCCGGCTCCCTGGAATCAGCTTGCTCGCGAGCTCATCGCCGCCGATCTCGTCGTGAGCACCACCGGCGCCGATCGCCCGGTCGTGACGCTCGCCGATTACCAGCAGAAAGTCGTCCGCGGCCGTTACCAGCGACCCCTGTTTATATTAGACTTGGCGATGCCGCGCGATTTCGAGCCGGCCATCGGCCAGGAGCTGGGTGTGTATCTCTACGGAATCGACGACTTGAGCGAGGCCTGCGAGCGCAACCGCCAGGCCCGCGCCGACGCGTTGCCGGCGGCCGAGCGGATCATTGACGAGGAAGTTCGCTCGTTCGCGGCCGACACGCGCCATCGAGCCTCCGGTCCAGTAATCGCCCGCTTACGCGAGGGCTTGCAGTGTGCCCAATCGGCTGAGCTCGAGCGACTCTACGATCGGCTGCCGGGGCTGGATGAGCGTGCCCGGCAGGAGATTCGCCAATTTTCCGACCGCCTGGTGGCAAAGATGCTCCACCCGCCGCTCGAATCACTTCGCGACGAAACACGCAATGGCACGCACCACGGGCTGCTAGAGGCGCTGCAGCGGCTGTTCCAGCTCAAAGATTAAAGCGCAAAGAAATGACCAATGACCAAATAAAAGGGCGTCTGGACCTGAGATTGGTCATTGAATCGTAAGTTCACTCCTCTTCATCATCTTCATATTCGTATTCGTATTCTTCATCCCCTTCGAGTTCTTCGTCCTCGAACTCGTCATCCTCAAAGTCGTCTTCGTCATCGTCATCCTCTTCGTCTTCGACTAGCTCGTCGTCCTCGACCTCTTCCCATTCATCATCTTCGAATTCATCGTCTTCCTCGTCGAGCTCGTCCTCGTCGTCGAGTTCATCATCGTCGAAGTCATCGTCCTCGAACTCGTCATCTTCGTCCTCGAAGTCCTCGTCATCGTCTTCGAGTTCGTCGTCGTCGAATTCTTCATCCTCGAATTCGTCGTCGTCATCATCCTCGACTTCTTCCTCGTCGTCGTCCTCGAATTCCTCATCCTTCTTGGCGGCGGCAATCGCGTGCATGTGGAATGCAGCGGCGCGTAGTTGATCCAAGCTCATCTTCAGATCTCCAATAATGCGATCGGTGGCCAACTCGGCCGCTTGAGACGTGGGCGACCTGTAACGCCGCTCGTCAGCCGCCTTCAGCTGGGGCAAGTATACACCCAATTCCTGCTCACACGATTGCCCCGAAACCCGAACCCCAATCTTATCCCAGATTTGGAAAACACAAGAGTATGCAGCATCGTCATCGCGGGTCAAGCGGCGTGCGCAACTTCTTCCCCGGAAGGCGGTTCAGCGGCCGACAGTGGGCCATCCGATGCTCGCCGCAATTGCTGCGCCCAAGGCAATTGGTCCAGGTTACACAATCCAAACTCTTGAAGGAACCTCTTGGTGGTTCCATACCACAAGGGCCTGCCCAATTCCTCGCTGCGGCCCACGATTCGTAGCAGGTCGCGGTCCATCAATTGGCGAAGAATCTCACCACAGGCCACCCCACGAATCGCTTCGACTTCCGCTCGCAAAACTGGTTGACGATAAGCCACCACGGCCAATGTCTCCAAGGCCGGGGGCGACAGACGGATCGACGGCGCCTGCCCGGCCCGTGCGCGGAGCCACGTTGCGAACTCGGGTCGACTCAACAACTGGTAGCCGCCAGCAACCTGAACCACTTGAAAGGCACAACCGCGCTCGTCATATCGCTTGCGCAGACTTCCCAACAACGTCCGCGCTTCGGTACCGTCGGTAAGATTGGCTAATTGGGCCAATTTGCGCGGCGTAAGCGGCTCACGGCTTAGAAATAGCACTGCCTCCAATCGGCTACGACGCCCCAATTGTTGCGCGGCAGCCCGTTGGAATTTCGCTTTTCGCTCGGACCAAACCCACACGGGGTGTCGATACGCCAATTCGGCCCACTTCGGCGCTGACTTGGTCCGCGAGTTAAATGGCAGCCACCCGAGCGCCGAAATCCTCCGCAATTGACAAGTCAGCTTATGCATCTTTGTGCGAAATGAAGTCAGTCTGCCGCGGCCGATTGCCGACGCGTGGAATGCGGATAAAAGCTCGGCGTACAACTCACGCTTACCAAATGCCAGCCGACGCGCCTTGCTCGGTGCGCCAAGCCTCCACTTTGGACACGACCTGCTCGACCGCCGCAAGCGGCTTCTCGGCCACCGCTTCAAAGTGCCGTGCATAGCGTGGCGAGCCAGAATGGAGAGCTCGGCAACGAAAACGATACAAATTACCGCTGCTGCCCCACGCGGCAAGTTGCGGGTCGACCGCTCCCAGCCGCTCCAGCCGCGCAAGGAGTATTGGCATGCGATTGGAATCAACCGAAGCGGCGTCAGCCGATGGGGTCAGTTGAGTTGCTGTCGGCCCAGCCACGGTCGCCGGGGCCGAGGCGATCGGCGGGACGACCGGAAACTCGATTGATTCGAAGCGCCCGGGTGTGGGTGTGACAAGAGTTGGCAATGCGGCTGGTAACGGCCGGAGAGCGTCCGAATTCCCGGCTGCTTCACTCGCGGCCGGCGCGAGCTGCGGCTGATCACTCAATGCGACATGTACTCGCTCGGCGATTCGCGCGGTCCAGGATTTCAATTGTTGCGTCGTTGGACCATAAAACTGCCAACCTTTAACGATCAGAATCGCCGCCACCAACATCACGGCGGCCCGCAGCAATGTCTTGAAATTCGGCATGTGTTTTTTTCCAGCCAGCGCCATTCTGGGCCGGGCGCGACAGTGGGTCGAACGTTCACCGCACCAGAGTACGCCCTCAGCCTTCAAAGGGGCCAAATCTTATCCGTAGTCGAGCCGCCTCCCAATGCCGATTTCGCCAGCGAAACGAACGAAATAGCGGTATCATTCAGGCATGTCAACTGGGCGGCCAACCCGGATCTACCTTGATCACAACGCTACGACGCCCATCTTTCCGGAAGTCGCAGACGCAGTTTGCGCGAGCTGGGCGGAGCCTGGTTTGAACCCGTCGAGCCAGCACGCATTCGGCCACCGCGCGCGGCGTGCGCTGGACGAAGCCCACGACCGCATTGCCGAACTCCTCGGCGCAAAGCCCACACTCCCGGCGCCGGACCGCGTGATTTTCACAAGTGGAGGGACCGAGGCCAATAACCTTGCCGTTTTGGGCACGCTGCAAACGAGCGCCGCCCGGCCCGCGGATCCTTCGCGAAATCACCTCATCATCTCCGCGATCGAACATCCCAGCATCACAGCCATCGCCGAGGAATTGGAGCAAGGCGGTTGGCAAGTCGATCGCCTCGGCGTCGATCGCAATGGTGTAATCTGTGTGGACGAACTGCGCCGCATGCTTCGCCCCGAGACGCGGGTGGTCGCCGCCATGCTTGCCAACAACGAAACAGGCGTCATTCAACCGGTCGCCGAACTGGCTGCAATTTGCGCCGAGCACGGTGTGCCGCTTCATACAGACGCCGCCCAAGCGGCCGGCAAGATGCCGCTGTCGTTTCGAGCGCTGGGCGCATCGACGATGACAATTGCCCCTCACAAGTTCGGCGGCCCCGTCGGTATCGGCGCCCTCCTCGTGCGGCATGACGTCGATTTAACGCCGCAGCTGTTTGGCGGGCGGCAACAAGCCGGCTTCCGCGCCGGAACCATACCGGTCACGCTAGCGGTCGGCATGTGCCGGGCACTTGAACTTTGGAATGCACACCGCCGCGGATGGCTTGATCACTTGAAAAAGCTTCGCGACGAATTTGAAAGCGCGCTGCGCCGCGGGATCGAAAGCGCCCGCCTGGTGTTTTTTGGCGAGGCCGTCGATCGGTTGCCTAATACGTCGAACGTAGCGTTCGTCGGGCTCGACCGGCAGGCGCTTTTCATGGCACTCGACCAAGCGGGCGTAGCGTGTTCGGCCGGCTCCGCATGCGCCAGCGGATCCAGCGAACCGTCGCCCGTGCTTGAGGCAATGGGCTTTGATCCGGCTGTGATTTCGAGTGCATTGCGCTTCAGTTTGGGCGTCGCGACCACGCGCGTTGAGGTCGACGAAGCGGCACAACGTATCATCCGAATTTGCAACAACTTGGGGCGACAAAAACGGCGTTGAAAATTGGCCGGCCTGACTCCCGCTCGTGGAGCGAATCGGGTAGAATTTCGGTTTGGGAGAAAGGTCTCAATTCGCCCCATTCCGTGGGCTTTTTATTTCGACGCGCTGTCACTCATATATCGCGGCCTAGCGCCGACGCGCGACTCGCAATTTGGGGCTTCAATTTACGGACGGAGCCGACGTGGTCGACCAACTCACCGAAATACCCTTGCCTGGCCGAACTGCGGTACCACACGCCAATGGAACGGTTTTAGTCGGCGAAACCGGCGTCCGTCTGCCGGCGTTTATCGCCGGCCCGGAAAATCGGCTCGTGGCTGCCACCATGGGCTGGCTTTTGCATCAGGTCGATTCCGAGTCCGTGGATCCGACACACCAGCCCGCGCCTTCTTGGCCCTTCGTGCTGTCATTGTTTGGCCCGAGCGGCGTGGGCAAGACTCACCTGAGCCTGGGCTTGGTGCACCACTGGCAAGCGCGGCGCGGCGAGGACAGCGCCGAATATGTAACCGCGCAAGATTTTCGCCGCCTGCTGAACGAATCGATGAGCACACGTTCGATCGCCACTTTTCGCGACCGCTTTCGCAAGCGGGAATTGATCGCCATCGATGAGCTCCACCGCTTGCCGAACGATGAATATTTGCTTCAGGAATTGCGCGGCGCGCTCGACGCTCTCGAGGAACGAGGCGCCATGGTTGTGGTCACGTCGACCCGTCCGGTCACAGCGATGCCGAATTTGTCGCCGGATTTGCGAAGCCGCCTGGCTTCGGGGCTGATGCTGCAATTGGCGTCGCCGGGCATGGCCGCGCGCATGCGGATTGTGCAACAATTCTCCGCCGCACTGGGCCGGCCGCTTTCCGAGGGAGCCGTGCATCGCCTGGCCGCTGGCTTGCGCGGCACGGCAAGCCGGCTGATCGGCGCGATTTTCGAGCTTTGTGCCGAGATGCAAAATAACGCACGCCCGGCTGCGGATCCCGTGGGCCAATTGTTCGCGGCCCGCGACGCGGAGCGGCCGACTCCGCGCGAAGTCGTGGCCGTCGTCGCGCGGCATTATGGCGTGCCGCAACGGCTTCTTAAGAGCAACTCGCGCAAACAACGCCTCGTGCGCGCACGTGCCACTGCCATCTACCTTGCGCGCGAGCTATGCCAGGCAAGCTACGAGCAAATCGGTCAGGCTTTAGGCGGCCGCGATCATACCACGATCATGCACAACTTTCGCAAAGTGGAACGGGAGCGCCAGCACGATTTCGCGATGCAGGAGACACTAGCCGACTTGCGCCGAATCTTGGTTAGCCGTTAGGCGCGGCACCGCCTTGGAAACTTGTCGATAGTCGGTCAATCGACGTAGGAAAATGAACGGTAAACCGGGCACGAAGGACGACCACCGCCGAACCCGCACAGCTCTCGACCGCATCACGACCGCTAGCAAACACGAAACGAACACTCTCTGCACAATGCCACAATCGCCGTAAGCACAGCTGGAATCGCCGCGTCCGCCATTTGCAACCTGACTTGTCGACATGAACCGGCGGTGAAAGATTACTGATACTGATTTAAACAACTAAATCCAATTGCTTATCACCGGCCCAACACATTCTCGTTCGATCGTTGCCGCAATCAGAGCATTCGATGATTGGACGCATGCCTTTAAATCTGATTGCCGTTTGAGAGGAGCCACCTGATTATGAAAATCACTTGTAACCGCGAAAAGCTTCTTAGCGCGTTTCAAACTGTTGCGGCGGTCGCCCCCGCGCGCAGTCCCAAGCCTATTTTGCAAAGCGTCAAGCTGGATGTAGCCGCCAATACGGCAACCTTGCTGGCAACCGATCTGGAAGTTGGCATCCGTTACGAAGTGACAGGCCTTGAGGTCGATGCGCCAGGAGCGGCGGTGCTTCCGGTCGACCGGTTTGGCTCCATCTTGCGCGAAAGCACCGACGCCACGTTTCGCATTGAATCCGACCATGAAAGCACGACAATCCGTGGCGAACGCAGCCAGTTCAAACTGCCCGCTCAAAACCCGCAAGACTTTCCCGTGGTCGCCGAGTTCGCGGAGAAAAGCTTTTTCGAGGTTTCGTCGCGATTATTCCGGGAGTTGATCCGCCGCACGATTTTTGCAACTGACAATGAGAGCAGCCGCTACGCGTTGGGCGGCGTAAAATTGGAATGGAAGGATAACCTGCTCACGGCCGTGGGCACCGATGGCCGGCGCCTAGCGAAGATGGAAGGCCCGGCGCAAGCCGTGGGGCAGCCCACCCCATTCGGAGACGTGACGGTCGTTCCAACGCGTGCTATGCACTTGTTGGAGCGGGCCCTGGCGGAAGATTCCAGCGAAGTCCAGATCGCGGTTCGCCAGAACGATATCCTGGTGAAAAATCCGCGGGCCACGATTTACTCGCGGCTTTTGGAAGGTCGCTATCCGCGCTGGCGCGATGTGTTCCCGCAGCGAACCAATTCGCTGAAGCTCGACCTCACCGTGGGGCCCGTTTATGCGGCCGTGCGCCAGGCGGCGATCGTCACCAGCGAAGAAAGCCGTGGCGTCGACTTCACGTTTGGCGAAGGATCGCTCGTGCTGTCCGGCCAGACCGCCGAAGTGGGCCAGTCGCGCGTCGAGCTGCCGATCGCTTACGACGGGAAGGCGCTCGCCATTACGCTCGATCCGCGATTCGTAAGCGACTTTTTGAAAGTCCTTGAAGCCGAGAAAACATTCACGATCGATCTGCAGGACAGCGACGCAGCCGCTGTTTGCAGCACGGATGATGGCTACGGCTACGTAATCATGCCGCTCGCGCGCGACCGATAACGCCACATGAATAACAAAGGCCCCATTCGTATTATTTTCAAACAATGCACATTTGTGATTTATGGATTGTGTGTCTATCTCGGTGTCTATTTTTCATTGGGATTGTGGTTCAATATTGACGAAAACGCGAATTTAGAGGGCGCTCGACGGCTCATAGGCTTCATCGTCATGCTGGCTTCGCTTGCGCCATTCGCCGATTGGAAGCGTCCGACAACGGAGTCTTCGTGAACTACGAATCGCAAATCGCCACCGACTTTGCCGCCCGCCGCGGGCGCGAGCAGCGGCGTCACTATGCACGCCGGCCAAAAAAAATCGCCGACGTGCTAGCCCAGTTGATTACCGCGCGCGGCTACGGCCGGATCCAAGCAAATGCCGACTTCACGACCGCTTGGCAGAAAGCCGCCGGGCCCGCACTGGCCCGGTTCACCCGTCCAGGCCAAATCCGCCGTGGCCAGCTTGAAGTCACCGTCGCAAACTCCACCATCGTGCAAGAATTGACCTTCCACAGAGAACGAATCCTCGCCGCGCTGCAGACAGCGCTTCCCGATGCTCGCTTACGCGATCTCCGGTTCCGCTTGGGCGCCATCGATTGAATTTTAACGCGGCCACCATGCAACCACTGTATTAAACCATAAACAGAAAGAGAAAAGACACGGAGACACGGAGGGGAGGAGACAAGAAGATTCGTGCTGCTGCCGAGTCTCCTTGTCTCCGTTCGGCTGCGACCCGGCACACGGTAAGGCCGCGTGCCGTGTGCCCGCACGGCCGAAGCCTTGTCTCCCCTTCTCCTTGTCCTTTGGAAAAATGGCAGACGACCAACCACAAGATGAAACAAGTAAAAAGCCAGCCGCCGGCGGCGCGAGCTACACGGCCGAAGACCTCGAGCACCTGAGCGATCTGGAGCACGTGCGCGAGCGGCCCGCCATGTACATCGGCGACACGACGGCCCGCGGCCTGCACCATCTCGTCTACGAAGTCGTCGACAACTCGATCGACGAGGCCATGGCCGGCCATGCTACTGTGGTGAGCGTTTCGATTAACGTCGACGGCTCGGTCACGGTGGAAGACGATGGCCGCGGCATCCCCGTCGAGCGCCATGCCCAGCTCTCCGAAGAAATCGGCCGCGACGTGTCCACGCT
>DATFGJ010000698.1:0-5931 GCA_035249585.1 Lacipirellulaceae bacterium | reverse complement strand
GCAAAGATATTCCACGAAAAAATTTGCCGCATTTCTAACAAGCCAGCCCGGCGGCCCGAGACCGAAACGCTTGCGAGGCCATGGGTTGAAGTGCCGCCCCCGGACCCTGGCCTTGCATTCATTTCCGCATTCCCGGCATCGGACCATGGCAGTTCACTGGCAGTCCAGTTGGGGCGCGCTAGCGCCTCCGGTCAATGCGCCATCTTGACCATTTCAAAACCCTCCCTCTCCCTCCGGGATAGGGTTTTGAAACTGCAGGATGTGGCTGAAATCGAAGCGGCACGGGAGTGCCGCGGCTTTGTCCGCGAGAGTGCCGCGCCGTATACTTGCCATCGAGGCGCTGCGCGCCGCGCTCGTTCTTTGAAGGCCGGCTGGCAATCTCAAGTTCTTCTGACCTCCTTGAAAGTAAAGGGTTTGCTGGATGACTTCGTACGCACACTTTCGGCGCTGGCCGCTCGTCGTTGCCGTCGCTTTAGGCATCTTTCAGCTCGCGTTTGGCCGCGCCTTCGCAGAGACAACCAAGACCAGGTCGCCGAAGCCCGAATCAAATAACGCAGAAGCGGTCGATGCCAAGGACCCGAAGATCGGCCAGGACTGGGTTCGCTTGCACCACGATGAAAACGGCAAAGTCGTGGGCATGCAGACGGCGATTGTCCGTTATTCCGCCGCGCCGGCCACCGGCGCTGCGGGCGTCGCGCATCCGGGCGTCGCCGTCGACCTCGTCGGCGCCGTGCATGTCGGCGACGTGGCCTACTACCAGCAGCTGAACGATTATTTCAAGCAGTACGATGCGTTGCTCTACGAGCTTGTGGCGCCGGAAGGCACTGTCGTCCAGCGCGGCCGCGGCGCTTCGAATTCGCATCCCGTCGGGTTCCTGCAGAACGGCATGAAGAACCTGCTCGACCTGGATCATCAGCTCGAAGAGATCGATTACACGCGGCCGAACTTCGTGCATGCCGACATGACGCCCGACCAATTTGCCAAGGCCATGCGCGATCGCAAGGAAAGCTTTTTGCAGATGTATTTCAAGCTGATGAGCCACGCGATGGAGCACCAGAGCGAAATGGCAGCCAGCGGTGAGTCGCTGGACTTCGAGCTGTTCGCCGCGCTGTTCTCGAAGGATCGGCCCCGGCGGCTCAAAACCGCGCTGGCCAAGCAGCTTTCAGAAATGGAAAGCTTGATGGTCAGCTTCGGCGGCGAGCAAGGTTCCGTGATCATCACCGAGCGTAACAAAATGGCGCTCAAGGTGCTGAAGGAACAATTGGCTGCCGGCAAGAAAAGCCTGGGCATCTTCTACGGCGCCGGCCATCTGAATGACATGGATCAGCGTTTGCGAAAGGACTTCGGCCTCGTGCCTGTGTCCATCACTTGGATGACAGCTTGGAATCTGGCGCCTAAGAATTAGTATACTAGTTGCGCTTTCGGCGAGCTATTACTCCTGATAAACTAGGCGGCTCGTCGAAGGAAAAATGCCAGCGTAGGCTCACGCAGAGGCGCTGAGGACGCAGAGAGTGGAAAAAGTGGGCGATCGATTTCTCCCCTCAGCGCTCTCCGCGCCTCTGCGTGAGATCTGTATTTCATTTGAATACAATAACCATTAATCGATTGAAGGAGTTCTCCCCATGGCCAAACCCGGACGCAAAGTGAAGAAAGCCAATCACGGCCGGCGACCCGCATGCAGCCGGCCGCGAAAGAACCGGCGGCATCAAGTCAAGACGTAGCGACGACTGTTTTAGCGAGACGCGCACTTGTGGCTGCCAAGAACCTGATCATCGATTTTTCAGCGTTCGACGTGAACCGCGTCGTGGCGGACATCAACGAGATTCGCCGCTTCAATCCACAGCGCCATGAGATGGAACAGCTCACCGCGATCGTCTACGACGATCCGGCTAGCGGCATCTGCGTCGGCTACAAGGACGTCACGCCGCACGAGTTCTGGATTCGAGGCCACATGCCGGGACTGCCGCTCATGCCGGGCGTGATCATGTGCGAGGCCGCGGCTCAGGTATGCGGCTATCACGTGCAACGGCACAACTTGATGGATGCCCCGATGATCGGCTTCGGCGGCATGGATGAGGTGCGCTTCCGCGGCACGGTCGTCGTCGGCGATCGCCTGGTGATCGCCGCGCAAAAACTGCAGGTGCGACCCGGCGCCATGATCCGCAGCCGATTTCAATGCTTCGTCCGCGAGCAGGCCGTGTGCGAAGGCCAGATCCGCGGCATCCCGATCCCAGTGGAAGCACTCACAGCACGCAGTTAGCAAAGCAGCGCTGGCGATAGGCTCTTCTTTGGCGCGAACTCAAAGAGTGGGAGATGGGGAGACTGGGAGAGAGGGAGACTCGAGGACCGGCGCACATCGCGATTCTCCCCGTCTCCCATTCTCCCACTCTCCTCCTCTGGTATTCTGGGCCGGCGATCTATTTGCATAATGTTCACCAGCGTGGCACCCTATGCCCCGGCGTGCTTTGCGGAAAATCGATCCGGCGCTCGACCTGTCGCGCCACTTGAAAACCTGGCCGGAGCTGCCGCGGCCGTGGAACCCAGCCGCGCTTTTTGAGCGCGATGCGCCGCTCGAGGTCGAGGTGGGCAGCGGCAAAGGGCTGTTCCTGCAGTCGGCCGCCACGGTTGCACCCGGCCACAATTTTCTGGGCATCGAGATCGCCCACAAGTATGCACGCTACGCGGCCGCCCAGCTGGCGAAGCACTCGCTCACCAACGCCGTCGTCATCGAGGGCGACGCCCAGCGCCTGTTCGCCGAGCTGCTGACCGATGAATCACTTGCTACCGTGCACATTTACTTCCCCGACCCGTGGTGGAAGAAGCGCCATCACAAACGCCGGGTGATGAATGAGCGCTTCGTGCGCGACGTGTCGCGAACGCTGGCTCCCGGCGGACGCTTGCACTTTTGGAGCGACGTGTGCGACTATTTCGACGCCACTCTCGAGCTGATCGCCGCGCACACATCGCTCGCAGGGCCGCTGGAGGTTGCCGAGCGCCCCGCCGAGCACGACCTCGACTACCGCACGCATTTCGAGCGCCGCATGCGGCTGGGCGGCGAGCCGGTGTATCGGGCCGAGTTTCGCAAGCGCTAAACCGCAAGCGGCTTATCACGGACCAGAACGTCAATTCGCTTCTGTCTTCATATTGCCGGCGAATTGCGCGCTATTCGGCTTGCCCGCGCTTAAACGTGCCGAGCACGTGATCGAACGCCGGCTCGAGCGTCTTCCAATCCGATTCCGGGCAAACGCAAATCACCGTCACGGCCTTGTCGTGGCCGAGCATCGTGGAGCGATATCCGTGCAGGCCGCCGCCGAACGTGCTGCTGGCAGTGAATTCGCTCTTGCGCGCCGGGCCTACGGAAGCCTCAAGCACCGCTGGTTCGCCGACTTCCTTGTAGCCGCTGTATTCGCGCTGGGCCCAATCTTGGCCGGCGATGTGCACTTCGTGCACCGGTTCGAATTCCGGGCCGAGTTCTTCCTCGCCCGTCTTACCGCCCAACGTGCCCGCAATATCACCCATGAGCGAGCCGGCGACGCCCGTGTCGACGCGAATTTCGGACGAGCCTGACGTGAACTTCGCCCACTCCAGACCACGTTTGCCGCCGCCGTCCGCTTCCCAGCCTTCAGGATACTGGCAAGCGAATGTGCCGCCGGGCGAGTTGTAATCGGCGTACGCGGTCGGCGCTTTCGCTGGCGACCCTCCGCAACCCGCAAACGCGGCAATTGCCGTCGCCGCAACAGCCAACCCGCCAAGACCAACGAACAAGTTTGAGCTGCGCGTCATGATTTATTCTCCGTGCTGATAAGGTGTGCCAGCTGGCCCAGCAGCCAGGCATAGAAAAACAGGGCCACCGCGACCAGCGGCCCCAGGACAAGAATCGTCGCATAAGGCGGATCGCGCCAGGCGGAGCGGCCAATGAACGACAAAACGCCGACAACCGCAAACGATATCGCATAAACCACGAACCAGGCGAGCGGTCGCCGCGGAATCGATTGCACAACGGGCAGCGAAAGCGGCACCACGGGCGAGCCGGCCTCGAGCGAGGAAAGCTGAAACACGGGATACAGGATGAGAGCGCACATAGCGATCAAGAACCACACGTTCACAGGCAGCACGAGGCTGAAAATCCAGCCGACTGCGGCCGCCACGGCCAGCATGCCCGCCGTGGCCGGCAGCGTCCAGAACCAATCGCGCCAATCGCCGTCCAGCGCATCAACGTTCGTATGGCCGATCGACGTCGATTCGATGACGCCGAGAAAGCATACCGACAGGTAACTCAGCGCAGCCGCCGCAATGATGCCCGACGGCAGCGCAATCACCCGGCCCACCACGAAATTCACGTGCAGCATATGATAAGTCAACGTCACAGCGAGCGCCGCGAATGTGAATGCGAGCGCCGACAACACAATGTGAATCAACGTGGAAGGCGCGATCGAGAGTGAGAATGGCCGCGGGCCTGCGCCGCCCGAGTGCGCGCGGCGGCGAGACCGAGGCTGGGCCGCTTCCTTCTCCGCCAGTTCGGCTTCGGCCTTTTTTAGATATTGCTGCGCGAGGGCCACTCGCGGGTCGACCGGCGGCGATTGCTGCGTTTGCGCCGGTCGCCCTGCCGCGGGCTTGGGTCGGTTTACGTCGGGCAATGCTGCGCGCCTCGGCTTGTTCGGCGCTTTGCTACCATCCCGGGTAAAACGCCGAGTAGTAAGTCGTGGTCACCGGGTACGTCACGGCCGGCCTGTAATAGCCTACTCGCGTGATGCCCCGGCCCACAAGCGTCCGGTAATAACTTACCACCGGCGGCGCAGCACCATAGTACACCGTCGTCGGCGATGACGCGTAATACGTCGTCCCCGGCGGAGTACCGTAGTAAACCGTGGTCGGCGCGGAGGCGTAATAGGTCGTCGTTGGTGCGGAGCCGTAGTACACGGTCGTCGGCGCCGAAGCGTAATACGTGGTCGTCGGCGCGGAACCGTAATAAACGGTCTGCGGCGCGGCGTACGCCGGGTAGCTCGGATAATAAACCGTGTAGGCCTGTGCTTGCAGCGAACCGGCCCATAGCAAGACCACCGCGACGGTCAAAAGGCATGCAAACCGCTTCATCGCGACCCTCCCTTCAACAGAATCGAAGGCAAAGTGACCGCTCCATCTTCGACATCCAGCGCAAATTCCGTTTGGCGCTCGATTATCCACGCCCGGCCATTAAATGCAATTACCGGGCCAATTCTTTACAGTCCCGCGCGGTTTCGTTCCAATAGCCGACGCTACCGCGGGGTCGGGAGTCTTCAACCGACGTCGCGATGCAGAGTGGCGATGCATCGCCGTTAGTGATACGGTTGGGCAGCCGCCTCGACTCCCGACCCTTTAGCGCAGCGAAGCTGAAGGGGTCGGGAGTCGCGAGCGTTACCAAATCCTGCGCGCCAATCTGTAAGTTTCACTTGGCACTTCATCCTTCCATATTGAAGACTCTCGACCCTCACACACACATCATGCCGGCAACTCGCGTTCAAGCCATCCTCGACCGCCACGGCGCCGTGGTCTTTCCGGGCGTCTACGACACGCTCTCTGCCAGGCTGGCCGAGCGGGCCGGCTTCCCGATGGCCTTTATTTCCGGCTACTCGGTTTCCGCTACGGCGATCGGTGAGCCGGACCTGGGGCTGCTCACGCAAACTGAGATCGTCGAGCGCGCTCGGCGCGTGTGCAAGTCGGTCAGCATTCCGATCATCGTCGATGCCGACACGGGCTATGGGAACCCGCTCAACGTGATTCGCACCGTGCGCGAGCTGATCGACGCCGGCGCTGCCGGCTGCTTCCTCGAAGATCAGCAGTGGCCCAAGAAGTGTGGCCACATGCGCGGCAAGCGCGTCATCGATCGCCAGGAATACCTGGACAAGGTCCGTGCGGCCGTCGACACGCGCGCTAGTGCCGATTTCTTTATCG
>DATFGJ010000697.1:0-6340 GCA_035249585.1 Lacipirellulaceae bacterium | reverse complement strand
TGATGGTGTCTCACGCCTCACCGGCCGGCTGGCGGTCGGTGATCATGATTGAAGCGAAGTATGCGGCGTCGCTCGCGCAAGGTATTGATGGCGAGGCAATGGATTACGTCTTGTTTCCAGGACCGGATCAAAGCGTGTTTGCAAACGGAGCGGAGTTCTCCACGCATATCCGTCACGTTATGCTCAAGTCGCCCGAACTGTTGGGTATGAAACAACTCGAAGAACTTTGGAGCGATTTCCAACATTCACATACGGCGATTCACGATCGAGCTGCGGAGCATTGAAATTCAATCTGCTTTAGCGAATCGCGACTGAGACGAAAGTCAAAGAAAACACTGAGTGTAACCCATGTCAGTCGATTGGCGAACGAGTCCGTGGACCGGCGTTTTTGCCGCCACGCTCTGCGCTTTTCACGAAGACGAATCCCTCGATGAAGAAGGGCTTAGTCGATATTTGCGCGAGCTCGCACGCGTGGACGGCATTCAAGGCCTCGTTTGCAACGGGCACACGGGCGAAATCATGTCGCTGCGGCCGAACGAGCGAGCCCGCGTCACCGCGCTAGTTGCCAAGGCCGTTGCCGACTCGCCACGGCGCGTCAAAGTGATTTCCGGCGTTTCTGCGGAGGGGAGCCTGGAGGCGATTGATCATGCGGCCCAAGCCCGCGAGGCCGGGGCCGACGCAATCCTGCTGATGCCGCCTCATCATTGGCTGCGTTTCGGCCGCAGCGCAGAGACGGCCATCGGTTTCGTTCACGACGTCGCGGAGGCAGCAGGCATTGACATCATCCTCCACCAATATCCGGCATGGACAAAGGCCGGTTACTCCCTAGGTGAGATGTGCGAAATCGTGCGTCACCCGAGATTGGTGATGGTAAAAATGGGCACGCGCGATATGTCGCGCTGGCTTTACGATTACGAAAAACTTAAAACACTGAAGCCTGACGTTTCGATTGTCACCTGCCACGACGAATTTTTGTTGCCGACGTTGTTAGAATCGGCCGACGGAGCACTCGTGGGTTTTGCCGGTTTCGCCCCGAAGCTCATCGTGGAGATGGTTCACGCCGCGTTGGACGGCAATCTGGCACGCGCCAAAACAGCGCAACGACACGTGGCGCCTCTGGCACGATTGAGTTACAACTTCGGGGAACCGGGCTGCGGCGCACACCAGCGGATGAAGCTTGCCCGCTGGCTCGTGGGCCGCTTCCCCAGCCCGCACATGCGACGGCCGATACGGCCGCTGCCGGCCGACGAAGTAGAACGAATACGCCGAATGCTATCGGAAATCGGCTACGAACTATAGGGACGACGCCGTGCAAGTGTAGCATAACAAACGCCGCCTAGCGCTACTAATACGATCGCCGACGGTTCCGGGATTGGCTGAATCATAATTCCCGCAAATCCCGGGCGGCTGCCGGCGGCGGAAGTCGGCCGCACAATGATAAGATCATGTTCTTCCACGTCGCCAAACAGGAATGCCCACGCGTCGGCGATTCCGTTGTGGCCGACATCGGTCTGACCAATGCGCACGCCATTGGGCATCGCTTCGGCCTCGGTTTGCTCGCCATCCAGACCAAACGTGGGCGGTCCGCCCGTGTCGCGTATGTTTGTTCGCATCCTGGACTGATCCTGGTAGACTCCTCCAGCCACAGCGCCATTGTCGGTGACGATCCACAAGCGGAACATGCTGGGCGCACCGGCTAGAATTCGCACGTCCGCGAAGGAGGACGTATTGCCGGTACCGCTCAGCGTATCAACCGCCTGGCCGGAGGTGCCCGTTGCGCCATTGGGCAAGGTCAATGTGTTGTAGGTCGGCTGGCCACCTGTCGATGTGGCGCCCGTACCGGTGGTGGTATTCTCTGAGAATGAGAATCCCGTCCGAACTGTTGCGTCGGGCGTAGTGCAATCATCAGCCATGCCAATACAGGCGGGATTTGTCTCCAAATGAATCCAGCTGGGCAGATTTCTGACCTCGTTCTGGTTCATTGGCGCGCCCGTTACGGCATTGGGGGCGTTAAAGTTTGCGAACCAGTAGTATGGCGCGACGCCTGTGAAGTTCGTCGTGTCGACTAGGGAGTTTGCGGGCTCCCAGACTACGCTATTTGCCGCGTGCGATAATCTTGCGGCACTGCCGATAATTGTGATCGCCAGAATTACAATGCCTCGAAAGATGCGTCGCTGTGTCGTTCGTCTCATTAGACAATCCCTCCCAGGAATCACTACGGAGCTATCGGTTCAATGAGGCCTACAACAATGCGCCGGTTGGCTGCCAGCTATGTTATCATTTTGTTACGCGAATTCACGGAATTCAATAAGAATCTTTGAACCCGCCGTTCAGAAACGTGAACCCTTCTGTCTGGGCCACTCAACAAACACCACGCTCGGGTTACAATGTCGGTATTCGACCGGCATAGAGTAGCACGATCTTCGTAAAGCGTGCGGATTTACGTAAATGGCTAGCAGTATTGCTTCGGGAAAGGGACTGGGTCGCCAACCGATCGGCCTTATAGGCACCGGCTTGTTCGGCACCGCTTTGGCCGAACGGCTGTTGGTGGAGGGCGTTCCCCTACGAGTTTACAACCGAACTCGTGAAAAAGCGGCCCCGTTGCTGGTCCAAGGGGCGAAATGGTCCGATAACCCTCTCCGCGAGTGCCGCCGAGTCATTTTCAGCCTTTACACGACCGACCAGGTTGCAGACGTCTTGGAACAGATGAAGGACGGAATTCAACGAGGCCAAACCATTATTGACACGAGCACAAGCGATCCCAAGCAGACGACAACTTTGGGCCAGCAGCTGGCCGAACGCGATATCAGCTATCTTGAAGCGCCATTCTCCGGCTCAAGCGAGCAAACCCGCAATCACGAATCAACCGCCTTGGTGGCCGGCGAAAAGCCGGCTTTCGACGCTTGCGACGATTTGTGGAAATGCCTGGCGGCCAAAACATACTACGTGGGCGCTTGGGGCAACGCGGCCAGAATGAAGCTCGTCACGAATCTAGTCCTCGGACTGAATCGAGTGGCACTTGCTGAAGGGCTCGTGTTCGCGGAAACAGTCGGGTTGGACATGCAAGACGCTCTCCGAGTGCTATTGAACAGTCCGGCATATTCGCAAACCATGGATGCCAAAGGGCCAAAAATGGTGAACGCTGAATTCACGCCGCAAGCTCGATTATCGCAGCATATTAAAGACGTGCGCTTGATCTTGGAGGAGGCCGCTCGCGGCGGCGCTTCGCTGCCACTTTCGACGGTCCACTTGGAGCTATTGGAAGCGGCCGCAGCCGCCGGGTTGGGCGATCTTGACAACAGCGCGGTCATCCGAGTGATCCGGGATCCGAACTTACGCCCTCCTCTTGAGTAGCGTTTTGCGGCAGCGAGCGAGTCAACTAAAGTCGATTTTTTCGTCACATGCGCGAGACTGTGGTAACATCTTGGCGCGTGGAACATTGGTTGACAGTGCCATCTGGAGGCTGAGCGATTATGTGCAAAGTCAGCGTCTACGTCATTTGGGGAATCGTCGCGCTAAGTGCGAGCCTTATAACGACTGCACGCAGTTCTGCGGCCGTAGCGTTACCAGCGTCCGTCGTACTGGTGCACGGGCCAAACGCAGGCCGTGTAGCCGTCATCATCGACGGGCTGCCCGTTGCCGTTTATTGCTATCGGGACCACAGGATATCTCGTCCCTATTTTGCGCACGTCCGGACTCGGGGCGGCGTGCAAGTGACGCGTCAGCATCCGCCAATTCAGGGCTGGGATTTGCTCGATCACGATACGATGCATCCAGGCATCTGGATGTCGTTCGGTGATATCAACGGTTCGGATTACTGGCGTCTGGCCGCGCGCGTGCGCCACGCCGAATTCGTTTCCGAGCCTGTTGGCGGCTCAGATCGAGGAACATTTGCTGTGCGGAACGAGTATCTGGATCAGCGCGATCCTTCCAAGGTCGTGTGTGAAGAAATAGCCCGCTACACTTTCTCGGTTCGGCCGGGCGGCTATTTATTGCAATGGGACTCAATGTTCTCATCGGACGATGAGTTTACGTTTGGCGACCAGGAGGAGATGGGTATTGGCATTCGCGTCGCCACACCGCTTCGCGTTGGCGCAAGCGGCAAAGGCGATCTTCCGTCCGGCAGTGGCACGATCCTGGATTCAGCCGGCCGCAAGAACGAGGAAGAGGTATGGGGCAATTCCGCCGAATGGTGCGACTACACCGGTACGATAGCCGGCCGGCACGTCGGCATAACGATCTTCTCTCACCCAGACAATTTCCGGCCAAGCCGGCACCACGCCCGCGATTACGGATTTGTCGCAGCGAATCCGTTCGGCCGCCAGGCGTTTGGTAAAGGCGAAGCGAGTAAAGTGGTGGTCAAGCCAGGCGAAAAACTGCGGCTGCGATTTGGCATATGGGTGCACTCACGTCCGCAAGCTAGCGCGCCGGATCTAAAGTCGGCCTACGCCTATTATTTGGAAGTGGCAGATTAAATTCCTGCTTCGCTTAAGCCACGCGGCTTAAAGAAAAGTCATGTCCGGCTTGCATCCGATCGATGTTTTTGTCGTCATTTTGTATTTGGTCGTTGTAACCTTTGCCGGCGTGTGGTCGGGGCGATTTATCAAGAACATCGGCGACTTTTTCATGCCGCGCCGGTTTGGCAAGGCGCTCATGATTACGCACGCCTTTGGCACGGGCACCGCCTCCGACCAGGCCGTAGTCGTCGCAGCTCAGACGTTCAGTCATGGCGTTTCAGGCATCTGGTGGCAGTGGCTATGGCTGCCAATTACGCCGTTCTACTGGCTTATCGCGCCGATCATGCGCCGGCTACGCGCGGTCACGACGGCCGACGTCTATGAACTGCGTTTTGACCGCAGCGTCGCCGTGCTGTTTGCGATTGTTGGCATCGTGGGCCTGTCGGTCAAAATTGGACTGATGCTCGAGGGCGCAAGCGCCCTCATCCATTCCAGCTCCGGCGGCATGATCAACTCGAACCTCGCGGTCATTGTGGTGACCGCCATGTTCGTGACCTACGGCATCGCAGGTGGATTGAGCGCGGCCATCATCACGGACTTTTTTCAGGGCCTGTTGACAGTCGTCTTCTCGTTTCTGCTTTTGCCGTTCGTCCTCTATGACGTAGGTGGCCTCGACGGCGTTCGCGAAACCATTCGCGACCCCCAGATGCTTTCGTTGACGGTTCCGGGCGTGATTGGTCCGTTTTTTATCGTCATGTTCGCGCTGCAAGCGCTCATCGGCATTGTCGCCCAGCCGTTTATCATGGGCGTCTGCTCGGCTGGCCGAACCGAGATGGACGGCCGCGTCGGTTTCATGTTCGGCAACATCGTCAAGCGGATTTGCACGATTGCGTGGAGCCTCACCGGCATCGCGGCCGTCGCCTGGTACATCCAGAACAACGTCGATACGTCCCAAATGGATCCAGACCACGTTTATGGCAACATCGCGCGGGAGTTTTTTCCGTCACTTGGTCCTGGGTTGCTTGGGCTGTTTGTGGCATCGCTGCTGGCAGCCGTGATGAACTCCTGCGACTCGTACATGATCGCGTCGTCCGGCCTATTCACGAAGAATATTTATCGACCGCTTGTGCCGGACAAAACGGAGAAGCATTATGTCACCGTGGGTCGGCTTGCTTCACTGCTCGTAGTGATTGGCGGCATTGTGTTCGCCTACTATGTTCCGAATGTCAAGACGGCGCTTGAAATCTGGTTCCGCGTTGCGCCGCCGTTGGGAATCGCGTTCTGGCTGGGCTTGTTATGGCGACGCACTACTCCGTTGGGAGCATGGGCGGCAACAATTGCCGGCTTTGGTGTATGGTGGCTCACTACCCGAATAGTATTTGTCGCTGCCATAAGCGGCACCGCGTTCGCGGAGAGATTTAATGTTATCGTTCAAGCGGCCGGCAAAGAGCCTGAAATTTCCCAGCCCTGGAGCATACTCATGTACACTGGCGCGGCGCTGTTGTCAGGTGTCGTGGTCAGTCTAGTCACGCCGCGCGTCGCCGCCGAGCGGTTGCAGCGCTTCTATGATTTGACGCGCACACCGGTGCAGGAAGGAGAAGTAGTCACGAAGCCTTGCACACTCCCAGTAGGCGTAACGCCGCCGCCGCGGCGAATGCTTCTCACGGCATTTGGACTTGAGGTGCCAGTGCCGTCCCTGACTTCTATCGTTGGATTTGTGGTTGGCTGCCTGGCCGCGGCACTTTTGGTGGTTGGCTACATGTGGCTGATTGTTTGGTAAGGCGTGCGCCTAGCTCCATGGTGCAGCGCCACTCAGCGAACGGAACGATCATCATGACACCGGCAGCTCGCCCGTACCGTGCTGAGCTGCTGAAGTTCTGCGA
>DATFGJ010000696.1:0-5095 GCA_035249585.1 Lacipirellulaceae bacterium | reverse complement strand
GCCGGCCTCCCAGAGCACCTCGGCAGCACACGCATCGAGTGCGGCGGCAAATTCTTCTTCGGGGATTTCAGAAAGCATGGTACTGAGTTAGCTGGGTGTCCGGAAATTCGGTAGAAATCCGATGCGTAAGCGAGGGAATTGGCGTACCCTCGCTTACGCGTCGGGTTACTGGGCCATTCTGGTCCGGAAGTTGTTGACCGTAACCATCCGGGCCAAAAATGGCCCAGCTATGGACGGGTTTATATACTAATGTACACTAATCCGAGCCGAATTCAACGGCTTGACGCAGCCGGTTCATTTCATCAATTGGCCGCAAACCGTGGCGACGCTACAATTGGTGGTTTGCTGCGCATGCGCTCACAAGCGCTTGTGCCGCGCAATTCCGGCCCTCAAATTCAATCTTTGGATTCGCGCAACCTCGTGCCAGACACTTTCACAACCCATCTTTCCCGCGGCGGCCCGAAGGGCCGGTACGCGTTCGTCAGCCTAGGCTGTCCGAAGAATCTTGTGGACAGCGAGCGGATGCTGGGCCGGCTGCAGCTGGACGGCTACGAGCTGGTCAATGACCCGCGCGGGGCCGACTTTGCCGTGGTGAACACATGCGGCTTTATCGAGGCGGCCCGGCAGGAGTCATTCGCGGCCATCGACGAGATGCTCGAGCTGAAGCGGCGCGGAGAGCTGCGCGGAGTCATCGTGTCGGGCTGCCTGGCCGAGCGGCAGCGCGAATCGCTGCTCGAAGCCCGGCCGGGCATTGATCACCTGGTCGGAGTCTTTGGCCGCGAGGAAGTTACCAAGGTAGCCGACCGGCTGCTGGGCGGCCTCACTGAGCAGCGGACCGTGTTTCATCCCGCGCCGACGCATCCGCTTCCCGATACGGCCCGGCTGCGAATTACGCCGCGTCACTTCGCATTTCTCAAGATCTCGGAAGGTTGCGACCGGCTATGCACGTTTTGCGCGATCCCGCGAATGCGCGGCAAGCACTACAGCAAGCCGATCGAGGAGGTCGTGGCCGAGGCCCGCGAGCTGGCGGCTGATGGCGTGCGCGAACTGGTGATTGTGGCGCAGGACACGACGTACTACGGCATGGACCTTTACGGCCGACCGCGTTTGGCCGAGCTGCTGCGTGAACTGGAACTAGTCGAAGGGCTCGATTGGATTCGCCTGATGTACTTCTACCCGATGTATATTTCGGACGAGCTGATCGAGACGATCGCCGGCAGCCGGCGAATCGTTTCCTATCTCGACATGCCCCTGCAGCACGCCAGTGACCGCATGCTCAAGCGCATGCAGCGGCGCGTAAACCGAGGCGAAACGGAAGCTCTCTTGGAGAAGTTGCGAGCGCGTATTCCTGGCCTCGTGATGCGGACGACGTTCATTACAGGTTTTCCCGGCGAAACAGACGCCGACTTTGAGGAGCTGGCCGGTTTTGTTCGCGAGCACCGATTCGAGCGGCTGGGCGTTTTCACTTACTCGTACGAGCCGGATACGCCGGCAGCCCGGTTACCCGATCATTTGCCGGAAGAGGTGAAGGCCGAAAGGCGGATGCGCTTGATGGAGGTGCAGCAAGAAATCGCCTTCCAGTGGAACGATGCGCAGATCGGCCGGAAGCTGAATGTTCTCGTTGATGCGGCCATGCCGGAGGAAGAAACGGCGTGGATTGGCCGGTCGTATGCGGACGCGCCGGATGTTGACGGCGTGGTGTATGTGACGGGCGAGGGATTTTCGGTCGGCCAAATAGTGCCATGCGAAGTCGTGGCTCGCAGCGGTTATGATCTGGCGGCTGTGGCAGTCGGGGCGCCGCGATGAACGATTGTTGTATTTAGCCCCTGTCAGTGATCGGCGGTTAAGCTTGGCCATCCGAATCGGGAAGATTTACCATGGACGAAACCGCTTCTTCTCGGCCGCTTGCCCCGAGCCACTCTACGGTAGCACCCACCATCTGGAACGTGCCGAACCAATTGACGGTTGCCCGATTGGTGCTCTCGATTATTTGCTTTGTATTCCTGTCGTTCGATAACTACTTTATCGGGCTGATCCTGTTTGTGATTGCGGCCGGCACGGATTGGGTCGACGGTTATTGGGCGCGAAAATACGGGCAAATCACGCAGCTCGGCCGCATCCTCGATCCGTTCGCTGACAAGATCATCATCTGTGGCACGTTCACATACCTGGCCGCGGTGCCGACCGACATTAGTGGATGGAGCGCGTCGGAGATTACCGCCTGGATGGCTGTGGTAGTTGTCGCCCGGGAGTTGCTTGTCACCGCGCTTCGCAGTTTCTTTGAGGAACACGGCACCGATTTTTCGGCCAAATGGTCGGGAAAGTGGAAGATGGTGCTGCAATGCGCGGCAGTGGCGGGAAGCCTGGCCCGGTTGTGGTACTACGATTTTGACACGACGCCGCCTGCCAACTGGAGTTCGGAAGTACCTGCTTGGACAACCTGGTCGCTGCGACTCGTGGTGTGGGCGGCAATCATCATGACCGTCTACTCAGGCTGGGTGTACGTTCAACGGGCGTATGGGCTGCTGAAGGGAAAAACACGCGGCAGTAAATAAGTATGGAGTAGGACACTTTCTCCGTGCTGCCTGCGCCTCACTTCTATGGATCCACTGCCCCCCGACCCTTGGCTGAATGGCCTAAGTATCGTGGTCGTATTGGGCAGCGCAACGGCGTGGGTCTGGATCATCTGGAAGTGGCGGACGAGCGGCTATGTGCTCCAGTTCGAGCCGCGGCGCAGGGCTCCCTGGGGGGCTGGCGCGGCACTGCCGGCCCTCGTGTTCGTGCTGTTGGCGGTAATGCAGGCGTTTGCGCCGGCCGCCGCTGAGCAGGACGAACACATTCGCAACGGCCAAGCGATTGCCTCGAGAATAGCTGCAATGTTGCTGTTGCAGTTGTTTTTTTCGGGCGGCCTCTTCGTTGTGGTCGCGCTGATCTACCGCGCGATGGCGCAAGACTTTGGCTTGCCGCGTTTCGGCCGTGAAGCGCTGCGAGACGTAGCCATCGGCATCGTCGCCTGTTTTGCGGCGTTCATTCCGGTAGGAGCTGCTCAAGAGTTTTTGCAACGGCTTATGGGCAGAGAAGACGGTCTGTCGCAACATCAGCTCATCCAGATGATTACCGGTGCAGGTGCTATCGACGCTTGGGTTATGTTGCTGGCCTGTCTGTCGGCAGTAATTGTCGCGCCGATCTGCGAAGAGATCGCTTTCCGGCTGCTATTTCAAGGATGGCTCGAGAAACGGGAGGACGAAGTCGTTCGAAATGATCCGGATGGTGGTCCGGACCAATGGACAATTCAAGCTTGGAATTCAAGGCTCGAAGACACGACGAACCCACTTCTAATGAACGGACCAGGTCGACGCGGTCTCGCCGGCCTGCCATACGGTTGGATGCCAATTCTGGCCAGTTCCGTGTTGTTTGGTTTGGCCCACGCCGGCTACGGGCCAGAACCCGTGCCATTGTTTTTGTTTGCATTACTGTTGGGGTATGTGTATCAGCGCACGAATCGAATCCTGCCCTGCATTATGGCGCATGGGCTGTTTAACGCAGTGACCATGCTGGCCCTATGGCGGATGATTTTGCAGGGCGCGGATTAAGAGGCGGCTTGTTTGCAGGACGAGATGATAGAGATTGGGCAGGTCGATCGAGGTGTGATCCTGTCGGTGCGCGCGCAGGCGGGCGCACGGCGCAACGGCATTCTTGGCGTGCGCGAGGGAATGCTGCGCATCGCAGTCACGGCGGCGCCGGAGAAAGGCAAGGCGAATCGAGCGATCGTTACGGTGCTCAGCGACACTCTAGGCGTGCCCAAGTCGGCAATCGAGCTTACCGATGGCGAAACCTCACTGCGAAAGCGGTTTCTGATCATTGACGCAAGCGTGGAACACATTCGCAGGGCACTAGCGCCATTTATCAAACAGTAGCGGCCGGCAAGCCGATCGTACAGCTCGATTCACATTGGCCAACCTTAGTCGAGATTGCCCAAGGTTCGCCCTCGGCGGTTCAGCGCATTACTCCGTCGGCGGCGGAAACGCGCGCGGCTCAACGCTGCTCGCCGGCCACGTGTGGCGAAACGTGGCGTTGTCGCGGATGTCGCCGCGAAAGCCCGCGTCCGAGCGCGGGTCGGTGAAGCCCCACTTCTTTTTGAGGTCGATCAGCTCCTGCGTTTTTTCCTTCGACAGGTAATGAATCGGCCCCAACTGCCGCGCAAGGATGAGGATGCGGCAGTAGGCGTCGAGGATCTCGGTCCACCAGTAAGCTCGCTCGACAGACTCGCCATAACTCACCGTGCCATGGTTCCCGAGTATGATGACGTTCGACTTGTGGACGAACGGCAGGATCGTTTCGGCGAACTTTTTGCCGCCGGGCGTTTCGTACGGCGCGATCGGCACCTCACCCAAAAAAACTTCCACCTCGGGCAGCACGGCCTGCGGAATCGGTTCACGTGCGATCGCAAACGCCGTGGCGTGCGGCGGATGGCAGTGCACGACGCTCTCGACATCCGGCCGGGCCTTCATGATCTCCAAGTGCAGCATCACCTCGCTGGAGCGCTTTTTGCGGCCGGCAAGCTGCTCGCCTTCCATGTTGACGACGCAGATGTCCTCGGACGTCAAGAAACCCTTGCAGCACATCGTCGGCGTGCAGAGCACCTCGGAGTCGTTAAGCCGTACGCTGATGTTGCCGTCATTCGCAGCGGCGAAACCGCGCTTATATATGCGATCGCCAATATCACAAATCGCCTGCTTTAGCTCTTGCACGTCTTGCATGTTATTAGATTTGCCGGATTATTTACCACGAAGGACACAAAGGGCACGAAGGAGACGGAAGGTACCCAAATGCTTGTATCTTCGTGATCTTCGTGCCTTTGTGGTAAATCAAATCGAATTAGAATCGCATGTGGTATGGCGCCAGTCCTCCATCTTCGCAAAGAATTGCTCAATCCGCCAGTCGAGCGGTGGGCCACGAACAGTCTCATTCGGACCATCGTTTTGCCGGATGACATTGAGGGCTGGCTGCAGCTGCGCAAGCGCGCGACGGCCGGTTTGACTCCGCCAGCGCGTGAATGGACAGGCGCTGAATTCATGACGCAAATGGTTGATCG
>DATFGJ010000695.1:0-2056 GCA_035249585.1 Lacipirellulaceae bacterium | reverse complement strand
GGCGGGGCAAGCCCCCCCCCGCTAAATGAGAAGTCGTGTCGCCCGCCGAACCATCAGCGACTCACCTACTCACAGCTCCGCATGCAAATAACTCGCCTCGGACCCTACGACATCGGCGAGCCGCTAGGCAAAGGCGGCATGGGGTCCGTCTACGCGGCGATCAACACGCAGACGGGCGATCGCGTGGCGGTGAAGGCTCTCACGCCGCATCTGGCGATGGCCGAAGGGTTCCGCGAGCGGTTCGAGGCAGAGATCGAGTCGCTCAAAATCCTGCGGCACGAGGGAATCGTTCGCCTGTTCGGATACGGCGAGCAGGACGGCATCCTGTTTTATTCCATGGAGCTGGTCGACGGCATCAGCCTCGAAGACGAACTCAAGGCCGGCCGGCGTTTCAATTGGCGCGAAGTTTCCAACATCGCCATCCAACTTTCGCTGGCCCTCAAGCATGCGCATGACCACGGCATCGTGCATCGCGATATCAAGCCGGCCAACATCCTGCTCTACAAAGAGGACCGTGTGAAGCTGGCCGATTTCGGCATCGCGCGGCTCTTCGGCACAACGCAACTAACGACTGCCGGCGGCGTGCTGGGCACCGCCGATTACATGTCGCCGGAACAGGCCGACGGTCGGCCCGTCACCGCGCGCTGCGATCAATACAGCCTGGGCGGGGTGATGTACGCGCTCTTGGCGGGGCGGCCGCCGTTTCGTGCCAAGAGTTTGCCACAGATGCTGCAGCTCCAGCGCTTCGCCAGTCCGGAGCCGGTACGCCGGTACGCGCCCGACACGCCAGAGCAGCTGGAACGGGTGATTATGCAGCTGCTGGCGAAGAATCCGTCGGAGCGATATCCGAACACGCAAGTACTCGCGCGGCATTTGCAAGCGATGGTAATGGCTCTTTCACGGCCGGCCCACGATGATTTCGCTCTTGAAAACGAACACCGCGACGCCGGCGCTAGCGACCCAAAAGTTGATTACTCTATGGCAGTCGACGTCACCAAGAGCGAGTCGCAAATTTCTCACGTCGACGGCGCCGGCCAATCGGCGATCGAGCCCCAACCAGCGGCACGCAAGATTGACTCGCACAACGCGGCAACGCTGGCCGCTGAGGAACTCAAGCAGGAACGCGCGCCGGCAGCAAATGGCTCGCCGCCGGCCGTAGCAACGGTTGACGGCGCGGCGCCGCCTCCTTCCGCGCGTTCGGTACGATTCACCACAATCGAGGCCGAAGAGGCGCGCCTGCGCGCCGAGCAGCAGCGGTCGTGGATCACCGTGGCACTCCAGCTTGCCGGGCTTGCAGCCGTGCTGGGAGGCATGGCCGCATTGGCACTGTACCTGTCGCGACCGCCGACAGCCGATGAGCTCTATCAAACGATCACATCGAATACAAGCGCCGACGACGATACGTCGCTGGGAAACGTTGAGCGTGAAATCAATGAATTCCTGGCGATGTACCCCAAGGATTCGCGCGCGGCGGAATTGGTCCGCTATCGCGAACAAGTCCTGCTCGACAAAATGGAGCGCAAACTGCAGCGTGAGGCTCGCGGCAACGGCAGCGCAGAATCACAACTGATTCCAGCGGAGCGGTTATATCTGCGCGCAGTCGGCATGGCTAACGAAACACCGGAGGCAGCTGCGGCCACGCTTAAATCACTCATGGACTTGTACGGTGCGGAGGCTACGCGCGGTGGCGGCGACGACACGGCCAACTCGCAAACCACACGGCCTCACGATGACGATGCGCGGAAGCGCATCAAAATCGTGGTTCAACTGGCAAAGCGCCGGCTGGCGACCTTGCAGACGACGATCGCGAAAGAGCGCAACGTTCAATTAGCCGATCTGAAGGAGCGTATTCAGGCTGCAGAACGATTGGTGAAAAGAGATCCAGACCGCGCCGCGGCGATGTACCAGGCAATCATCGATCTGCATGCGAACGATGGCTGGGCCGCTGATCTTGTCCAAAAAGCGCGCGATCAGCTTACCGAATTACAAGAGTAGGGTGGGCACCGCCCACCAATGAAACGCAAACGGTGGGAAGTGCCCACCCGACGCCCGATGA
>DATFGJ010000694.1:0-4865 GCA_035249585.1 Lacipirellulaceae bacterium | reverse complement strand
GATGCCCTCGTCGCGGCGATCAAGCCGCTCATCGCGAATGATGCCGCCCGCAGCCGCATGTCGGCCAGCATGCGACGGATCGCGCAGCCGGATGCGGCTGCGAACGTCAGCGACGCCATCTGCCGAATTCTAAGCGCGTCGGCCGCTGAGCTCGCGGCCTGAAGCGCGCGCTGGCAAAAGCCGAGCCATCCAAGTATTCTCCTTCATGTGGAGGATGGATGGCTGGGGTCGAGGTCGCCGCGGCGACCGAACCCCTAGTAAATTTGGGCAGTCGTTGCGCTCTATCCCAGCCACCCGTAAATTGAGATACCTACTCGGACAAACTCTTTAGGCATGCCAAAACTCATCGCCGCGCCGACCCGAATATCCGCGGCCGGCAACAAACCGAAGCAAATCGAAGAATTCATCGGCCGCGTCAGTTCGGGCGAACTCCAGCTGAGCATCGCCCGCATGAAATCGCCGCCCGGTTGGGTCGAACCGGGTCAGCGGCCCGAATTTCAAGAAATCAGCGTCGTGCTGAGCGGCGCGCTGCGCGTTGAGCACGAAAACGGCGCGTTCGAAGTGGCCGCCGGTCAGGCCGTCGTGTGCCAGCCGGGCGAGTGGGTGCGCTACAGCACGCCCCACGGCGCTGAATACGTCGCCATTTGCCTGCCGGCGTTCGCGCCGGATACGGTCCACCGCGACGCGGTGTAGCCCGCATGTCTGTAGCCGGCTCTTCTGTAGCCGGCTTCTATGAGGCCGGTCTCTTCGGTGAATGCCACTATGAGGCCGGCATGCCGGCGTCGCAGATGCCGGCTACAGCGCGCAGTTGGACAACTCGCCGGACGCCCCCTATGCTCAAGACTCATGTCTGAGCCGACAAACATTCAAGGCGAACCCGCACAAGCCGTCCGGGGTGAATCACCCGCGCTATTGCGCACGATGGGCCTGTTTTCGCTCGTGGTCTACGGCGTCGGCGACATGGTCGGCTCGGGCATCTACGGCACGGTCGGCAAAGCGGCCGGGCAGCTTGGCAACGCCGTCTGGTTGGCGTTCCTGGTGTCGATGTTCGCGGCCGTAATCACAGGCTTATCCTACGCATCCTTGGCCTCGCGCTACCCGCGCGCCGCCGGGGCCGCATACGTCACCCATCGTGCCTATCGCTTCTCGTTTCTGTCCTATCTCGTTGGGCTAACGGTCGCGGCTTCGGGTCTCACCTCGATGGCCACGCAAACCCACGTCTTCTCCAACAATCTTCAGGAGCTGGTCGGCGGACCTTGGCTCGTGTTGGCGCTGGTGTTCCTCGGCGTGCTGACTTTGATCAACCTCTGGGGCATCCGCCAGTCGATGTGGACCAATTTGCTGTGCACAGGCATCGAAGTCGGCGGGCTCTTGTTCATCATCGCGATCGGGGCAAGATACTGGGGCAGCGTGAATTATCTTGAAACGCCGCACGCGGTGTTCGACGCACAAGGGCAAATGGTCGACCACGGCTTGGGCCTTTCCATGCTTCTGGCAGGCTCGGTGCTCACGTTCTTTTCGTTCATCGGCTTCGAGGACATGCTGAACATCGCTGAAGAAGTGAAGGAGCCGCGGCGCACGATGCCGTGGGGCATCGTGTTGGCGCTTGCCGTGGCCACACTGCTCTATATGGGCGTCGCGGTGACGGCCATTTCGGTCGTCGATTACGGGACGTTAGCTGCTGCCGAGGCCCCGCTCTCGCCCATTGCCAATCGCGCCGCGCCATGGCTGCCGGCCGGCACGTTCCGATTCATCACGATGTTCGCCGTCGCCAACACGATGTTGATCAACTACATCATGGGTTCGAGGCTGCTTTACGGCATGGCGCGGCAAGGCTTGTTGCCGGCGGCGCTGGGGCGGGTTCACGCCACGCGCCGCACGCCGCACGTCGCGATCTTCACGCTGCTTCTCATTGTGCTGATCCTGGCGCTTTCGGCCGGCGAACAAGGTGTCAGGACGCTCGCCGACTCGACCGCGCTGCTCTTGCTACTGGCATTCATTGTGGTGAACTCGGCGCTGGTCGTGTTGAAATTGCGCCCGACCGAGCCGCCGGGCGCCTTCGAAGTGCCGATCGTCGTGCCGATTCTCGGCATTTTGGTCAACGCGACGATGATTGGGGCGCGCGTCACCCAGGGAGTTGGCACCTCGCGCGCGCCGAATATCGCCGGCGCAATCCTCCTTGTGGCGGCGATCCTGTACTTCGTCATTCGGCCGACGAACGTGACCGAAGAAGCGCTCGCCGCGGTCGAAGAATAGGCCTGACGGGCTCAGCAGCGAGCCGGGACATCCCCGGCGCGGCTCGGTGTATTGGGCACCGACAAACGCTTGGCCCGCGGGGGCGTAATTCATCAGTTTTCCGGCAGTGATCTGCCGCCAAAGGCTGTGACGATCTGAAGGCTCCGCATTGCCGATTTTGGACGGAGCGCACTGGTCTCTAAATCCTTACGGGACAACTGCTTAGACCGTGATCAAGGAAACAGAATAGCCGCCGTTGGAATCACTTCAAGCCAATTGCCCATGCCGCAACCGTGCAATTCGGCTGCGAAAGTTGCGTTTCCGCGATGAAACACGCTGTAAGGCGGTCGGTCGCATAATGGGTCTCGTTTTCCGGTATACTACCGGCCAGTTGCGAACGAGCACGTCTGGCGAGAGCTGGGTGGCCGCCGCTGCTTCGCGTATGAAATTCCGCCGCATCGCCGCCGCGACATTTCGATTCGCCGTCAGAATGTGCATCGTTCCGCATTTCCGGCAAAAACCGCTGGAATAACCGGCGATTTCGTTGAGACAGGGTCAACTTGTTTGTCGGCGTTGGGAGTTTCGTATACAGTGGAAGGATAGCGAACGGGATTGAATTTGAGATCAGACGCTATCACCATGCCAACACTCTAGCGGCACCGGGGAGAGCGCTCGCGCACTGGCGCGTTGCAAGCCTTCCTTAGCAGCGTCACCGAACTCCACGCGGTCACTGGCAACTTGAGGCATTCCGATGTCGTCGTTGGTTGAGGTCGAGCCGTATTCGCTCGCAGTCGCCGAGCCCGGCTCGCCAGCCGAACAAAATGAAAGCCGGCGCGAAACGAACCTGCTCCAACTCGCCTGGCAGAACCGCTGGCTCATCCTGCTTTGCATGCTCGTTGGCGCGGGCGTCGCCTGGGTGATCTTGCAGCGCGTCACGCCGCTGTACCCGGCTCAGTCGCGGATCTATGTCGATCGCGTCCTGCCGTCGATCATGAGCAACGATATCCAGCCGGGCCAATCCGCCAATTACGTCTACACGCAGGCCGAGCTGATCCGCTCCACTCCCGTCCTCGTCGCGGTGGCCGAAGACGCAGCCAACGCAAATCTCGGGACATTCCGCGAAGTCGACAATCGCGTCGGCTTTTTGAAGCAGAATCTTTCCGTCACGGTCGGCACCAAGGACGACATCATCAACGTATCGATCGCCCTGCCGAATGCCCAGGATGCCGCGCAAATCGTAAACTCCGTGGTCGATGCGTACATCACCCGCTACGCCGAGAACCGCCGCACCAGCTCCGTCGAGGTTCTCAATATTCTCCGCTCGGAAAAGCAACGCCGCGACGCCGAATTGGAAGAGCGCCGCCAGGCACTGGTCGACTTCCGCAAGCAGCATACGGCGCTGGCCATCCAAGTCGACGAGGAGAACGTGATCGTCAGGCGTTTTTCGGCGCTGTCTGAGGAACTGAACCAGACCGAGATCGCGCTCCTGGAGGCCAAGGCGCGCTACAACCGCGCGAAGCAGATGTATGACAAGCCCAGCGAACGTATTTACCTGCTCGAAACAGCCAGCAAGAATCAGGCCGGCATGCGCGACATGGATCTGGAGCGGCAAGTACGCCAGATCGAGCAGCTGCTCACGACCGAACGCTCCCAGTGGGGCGAAGGCCATCCACGCGTGAAGCTCCTGCGCGATTCGTTCGAAAAATTGCAGAAGCAATTGAAGGCACAGCAGGATGCAATCATCGTGGCCTATGTCGACAACATGCGGCAAGACTACGAAGTGCTCGAACACAAGCGCAATGAATTGAACACCGCGTACAACCGGCAGCTCAAGATGGCCACTGACGTCAGCTCCCAGGCTCTGGAGCTGGCAGCGCTCGAAGAGGCGCTGGACCGAACCGAAAAGCTCTGCGATATCCTCGACGACCGTATCAAAGAGGTCGACCTCACGGAGCGAGTGGGCGCAATCAATGTGAGCATTCTCGAGCCCGCGGCGACTTCGTCGATGCCCAGTTACCCCATCCGCCAGCGTTTTTTGGCTTCGGGCATCCTGGCAGGCGGCCTGCTTGGCTTTGGCTTGGCCTGGCTGCGCGACCTGCTGGATCATCGCCTCAAGTCGGTCGAAGAGATCGCTTCCGTGTTGCAGCTTCCCGTTTTGGGGGCGCTTCCGCATTTCGGCGACAAGCAGGAAAAATCTCAAGTGGGACGCATCGTCGCTCTTTCGCCCCGTTCCATCGCTTCCGAGTCGGTGCGCACGCTGCGAACCGCTCTGCACTTCGGTCTCGCCGGTCACGATGTGAAAGCCATCGTCGTCACCTCGCCATCGCCCGGCGACGGCAAGTCGACAGTCGCGAGCAATCTGGCCATCGCTTTGGCACAGGCCGATCAACGTGTGCTGCTGATCGATGCCGATTTGCGCAAGCCTACGCAGCACCTGATTTTCGAGGCGTCCGCCGCTCGCGGTCTGGGCTCGGTCCTCACGGACCGCCGGCCGGTCGAAGAGGCGATCATTCCCGGCGTGGCCGAGTCGCTCGATTTGCTTCCATGCGGTCCGCTGCCCGCCAGTCCGGTCGAACTATTGAACAACGGCTTCTTTGCCGATTTGCTTGATAAGCTCCGCGAGCGTTATG
>DATFGJ010000693.1:0-7547 GCA_035249585.1 Lacipirellulaceae bacterium | reverse complement strand
TGGCGAATTCCAACTCTGCGTCCATGACAAAGAGGAATGGCAGCGAATCTGCGATCGGCGAGGCGTTGGCGAGGTTGCCGCCGATTGTGCCCACGTGCCGAATCTGTGGCGCGCCGAAACGTGCGACAATTTTGTGGAACTCGGGAACCAGGTCCTTGCATGAGCGTTCTATCGCCGTCCAGGACGCCCGTGACCCAAGCGCCAATGTGCCGTCTTCAATCCAGATGCCATCTAGCTCGGCAACTCGATTCAAGTCGAGAATTATTTTGGGCAATGAATTTGTCTTGTTGATCCGCACGCCGACATCCGTAGCGCCGGCGACAATCGTCGCATCCGGGTGCGCATGCAAATACTCAAGCGCCGATGCCAGATTCGGCGGCGACGCGAATACATGGGCTTCGCCGCACCATTCGGCGCGCATCTCGATTAGCTGATGGCGCCGTGACTCCAATTCGGCTAGCATCTCGCCGCTGGAATACAGCGCTTCCATGCGCTCGTGGCGGGCCGTGTCGACATGCGTACCGGCATCCAGAATTGGCATGTAACCCGTGCAGCGGCACAAGTTGCCGGTCAAGCCGCGCCGCATTTGAGGTTCGTCGAGGGTATCGTGCCCCTCCAACAGCCCAGCCATCGCCACGACAAAGCCGGGAGTGCAGAAGCCGCACTGCGAGCCGTGGCATTCGATCATCGACTGCTGTACGGCGCTAGCTTGGGTTTCGCTGCCCAAGCCTTCCACCGTGATGATATGCGTGCCTTCCAGTTGGAGCATAAACTGGATGCACGAATCGACTGGTCGATAAATAAGGCGTCTACCATCATTTGCAGGCCGGCCAATAAGGACCGTGCACGCGCCGCAGTCGCCTTCGCTGCAAACAATTTTCGTGCCTACAAGACCGTGTACGCGGCGCAGATAGTCTGAGAGCGAAAGAAAAGCATCGGGGCCACGGACTTCGTGGCGCTGGCCGTTCACGTACAGCAGCAGATCATCGAGCATAGGGCAGTCGCCGTTTTTGCCGCGGAGGCGATGCGCTGGACGATTGTCGCATGCATGCAGACATTCAGTCGCACAATCGTCTTACACTAATCATACATTATCCGTTGCCGCGCGCATTGCGGTCAAGAAAATGCATTATCATGTTTGCGTTGCTACCGCGACAGCAATCGTGCAGAAACGGCACGACCCCAAGTCCATTTGCGATGAGCAGCCTGGAAAGCAAACTCAGTACCGCGGCCACTTCGGCGGACGCGCAGTCCATACGCACCGGCGTATGCGGGTTCTGCTTGCCGCAAGCCGATTTGTTTCGCCGCTTCAGCTTGCTTGAAGTGCAGCAGACATTTTATTGGCCGCCGCAATTGAAAACCGTGGAGCGCTGGCGGCGGACGGCGCCCGAGGATTTCGAATTCACCGTCAAAGCGTTTCAAGCCATCACGCATCCGGGCGCCAGCCCGACGTATCGCCGAACAAAGTTTTCGACGGACGAGCGGGCACAGTGCGGCGGATTCTGCGACACGAAAGTTGTGCGCGACGCCTGGCAGCTTACGTTTTCTCTGGCCAACGCTTTGGAAGCGAGCGTCGTCGTTTTTCAGTGCCCCCCGAGCTTCGACGCTTCGGATGAAAACGTCGAAAGGCTCCGCCAGTTTTTTCACTGGGCCGATCGCGGGCGGCTGCGCTTCGGCTGGGAGCCGCGTCATACGACGTGGACGCGCGGCCTGGTGCGCGATTTATGCTGGGAGCTGGAATTGATCCACGTCGTCGATCCGCTGGAGCAGGGCGATACTTACGGCAGCCCGCGATATCTGCGGCTGCACGGCAAATCACTGGGCAACTTTCGTTACGACTACGGTCGAACCTATAGCGACGAGGAGCTCGCTGACATCTATGAGCGTTGTCAGCCCGGCCCAACGTATTGCCTCTTCAATAACAAGCAGATGGCCACTGACGCGGAGCGCTTCTCATTGCTCGCTCGATCCGCATCGGAGCGGCGCGATACGATCCTCAAACCGCGCTGAGTGTTTTGAAGCGTTCGTACGCCTGGCGCCAGCGATCGCCATTGGCCGGCTCATGCTCCACCAGCTCAAACGATTGCGCGACGATACGGCGCAGCTCGGACAAACTGCCAACCTCGCGCGCTGCCATGGCCTGCACGAGCGCATTGCCGCTGGCCGTGGCTTCGTACGGGCCAACGACGACGCGACGGCCGGTCGCGTCGGCCGTCATTTGGGAGAGCAGAGCGTTTTTTCCGCCGCCGCCAACGATGTGGATCACGTCGAAGCGGCGACCGAGAATTGCCTCGAGCGTTTCCAGCTTTTCGCGGTAAGCGAGCGCCAAACTTTCCAGGCACGCGCGTGCGAACTGCCCTGGCGATCGCGGCGCCGATTGGCCGCTTGCGCGTGCGAATTCGGCAATCTTTCGCGGCATGTCGCCGGGTGATTGGAATGCATCGTAGGCTGGATCGACCAGTGTGCTGAACGCGTCAGCTTCATTTGCAAGGCGCGTGAGCGTAGCGTAATCCAATTCCTGGCCCTGCCGCGCGAAATCGCGCCGGCATTCCTGGACGAGCCACAGCCCGGGGATGTTTTTCAGAAACCGGATCGTGTTCGCGACGCCGCGCTCGTTGGTGAACGAAGCGGCTTGGGCTGCCGACGTGACGCACGGCGCGTTGATTTCAGCGCCAAGAAGCGACCACGTGCCGCTGGAAAGATAACACCAGTTGGTGTCTTTGAGCGCAGGCACAGCCGCCACGGCGCTGGCCGTGTCGTGCGATGCCGGGGCCACGATGCGCATACCAATGGGCAAGCCGGTATCTTCGGCGAGCTTTTTACGCAGCAAGCCGATCTCGTCGCCGGGGGCGGTGGTCGGACTTAGTTGAGGAATCGGCAAACCGAGATCCTCTAACATCCCCTCGGCCCAATCGCCTGTATGACAGTCGACCATCTGGCTTGTCGACGCGATGGTCGCTTCAATGGTGCGCTGGCCGCTCAGCCAGAAGTGGAGCAGATCCGGCATGAAGAGCAGCTGGCCCTTGGCAACCGCATCCGGGTCGGCCAGCTTGTGCGCGTAGAGCGAGTACAGCGTATTGAGCGGCATGAACTGGATGCCGGTCGTCTTGTAAATCCGGTCGCGGCTAAGCTTGGCAACGACCTGTTCGTACGCGGCGTTATTGCGTGGATCGCGATAGGCGTGCGGCAGGCCGACCAATTCGCCCGCGTCATCCACTAGCGCCCAATCGACGCCCCAGGTGTCGACGCCCACCGATATCGGCTCGACGCCATTTGCCTTGGTCCATGCGGCGGCGCGGCGCAGGCCGGCGACGATCTCGCGCCATATGCCCGAGATATCCCAATGCAACCCCGTCGGCAGCCACACCGGCTCATGCGCAAAACGATGTACCTCCTCTAAGCGGAGCCGCTTATCGGCCAATACACCGACAATCACGCGCCCCGATTCGGCGCCAAGATCGATCGCAATGTAACCCTTCGGCATGAGCGCCATGGTACGCGGCCAGCGCTTGCGTCTCAAGCCGTAGCAGGGAAGTTGGCGAGTAGGTGAGTAAGTGAGTAGGTGTCGTATGTCGCAACTTACTCACCTACTCACTTACTCACCTCCTCACTAGACTTGTGAAGTGGCTCATTTTCAAAGTAAGCGTCAACAAGATATGCGCATCGGCCTTTTCATTCCCTGCTACATCGACCAGTTCTATCCACACGTTGGATTGGCGACGGTCGAGGTGCTTGAGCGATGTGGCGCCGAAGTGGACTTTCCCGAAGCGCAAACTTGCTGCGGCCAGCCGCTGGCGAATGCCGGCCTGCACGCGGATGCCCGGCCGCTCGCCGAGCGCTTTCTAAACATTTTCCAGCCTTATGATTATGTTGTGTCGCCCTCCGGCAGCTGCGTGGCGATGGTCCGTCATCATTACCATGAAGTGTTGGGGCATTCGGACCAGTTGCAATCCGTTGCCCGCAAAACGTTCGAGCTGTGCGAGTTCCTGACCGATGTGCTGCATGTTGAACGATTGCCGGGCCGCTTTCCGCACCGCGTAGGATTGCATCAGAGCTGCCACGCTGTACGCGAGCTGCGCATGGCCGCGGGCAGCGAGCGCGTTGGTGCGGCGTTCAACAAGCCGCGGCAGCTGCTCGAGACACTCGAGGGAGTTGAAATCACCGAGCTGCGCCGGCCGGACGAGTGCTGCGGCTTTGGCGGGCTGTTTTCTGTAACCGAAGAAGCGGTATCCTGCATGATGGGAAACGATCGCATCGCCGATCACGAGAGAGGCGGCACGGAGGTGCTGACCTCGACGGACATGTCGTGCCTGATGCACCTGGAGGGGCTTTTGCGGCGGCAGAAGAAACTAATTCGCGTGATGCATATCGCTGAAGTCTTCGCCGCGGCGATTGAGAGTAGGGGTGAGTAGGTGAGTAGGTTGAAGATTGCGCGTTGTCAGTCGGCGCATACGTACTGACGTTGTACTCAGTACTAAGTACTAAGTACACCTCCGGTCCTCAACCACTTACCATCTGCTAACCTACTCAACGGGCACCACCCGAACGTCCACTTACTCAACCGAGTCAAATGATCTCCTTACAAATATGAAGGCCCATCCGACCAACCACGCCACCGCTGCCGCCGCGTTCGTCGCCGATCTTGATCGTGCGCGGTGGCATGACGCCGCCTTGTGGGCGGCCCGCGGTCGGCGCGATCGGGCCGCCCGCTCGGTGCCGGAGTGGGAAACGCTGCGCGATATGGCATCGCACATCAAGCTGCACACGATGTCGCGGCTGGATGAGTACCTGGAGCAGTTTGAGTCAAATGCCACGCGTCTGGGCGCTCAGGTTCATTGGGCCCGCGATGCCGCCGAGCATAACCGCATCGTGCGCGACATTCTTCAGCGGCACGGCGTGAAGCGTGTCGTCAAAAGTAAGTCGATGCTCACCGAAGAATGCGGCCTCAACCCGCATCTCGAAGCGCAAGGCATCGAGGTCACCGACACCGACCTGGGCGAGTGGATCGTGCAGCTGCGCCATGAGCATCCCAGCCATATCGTGACGCCGGCGATTCACATCAAGAAGGAGGAAGTCGGCCAGTTGTTTCACGAGCGGCTCGGGACGATGGCCGGCGCGAGCGATCCGCCCTATCTGGCCGAAGCTGCCCGGCAGCATCTGCGGTCCGTGTTCCTGGCCGCCGATGCGGGAATTACCGGCGTCAATTTTGCCATCGCCGAGACGGGCGGCGTCGTCGTGTGCACGAACGAGGGCAACGCCGACCTGGGCGTCTCGCTGCCCAAGCTGCACATCGCCTGCATGGGAATCGAAAAACTGGTTCCGCGCGCCGCCGACCTTGGCGTTTTCCTGCGCCTGTTGGCCCGCTCGGCAACAGGGCAGCCGATCACCACGTATACATCACACTTCCACGGCCCAATGCGCGGAGGCGAGCTGCACATTGTGATTTTGGACAACGGCCGCTCGGAGCTGTTGGGCAGCACCGATTTCCGCCGCTCGCTCAACTGCATTCGCTGCGGGGCCTGCTTCAATACATGCCCTGTGTATCGGCGCAGCGGCGGCCATAGCTACGGCGTCACCGTGGCTGGGCCGATCGGCTCGATCATCAACGCGGCCGCCAACCCACGCGAGCACAAGAGCCTGCCCTCCGCATGCAGCCTATGCGGTTCTTGCAGCGACGTCTGTCCGGTGAAGATCGATCTTCACCAGCAGCTGTTCATTTCGCGGCGGCAGCTGGCACTGGCCGGGCTGGTGCCAAGGACCAAGCGCTGGGCGCTAAAGCTTACGGCGGCCGTGCTCAAGCGACCCTGGCTCTATCGCATGGCGGGTGGAGCTGCACGAACGGCGCTGCGCATGTTGCCGCGGTGGCTGGTTTATAGCCGCTGGAACGCTTGGGGACGGCGGCGGGAATTGCCGGGGGCGCCGCGCGAGTCGTTCCGCGAGCTAAACCGCAAGTCAAAGACCCGCCGCGGTGGGTCGCAGACCCGCCGTGGAGTGCGGCTGTCTGGAGAAACTCGACCGTGAGCACAAGTAAAGAGGTCATCCTGGAGGCCGTTCGCCGTAATCGGCCCGCATCGTGCGCGGCGCCCGAGCTGCGCCAAGCGTGGACCATTTATCCGGACCGGCGGGCCCAATTCATCGATGTGCTTACAGCCGTCGGCGGCACCGCGTTTGCCGTCCGCGATGAAGTCGATCTAAACGAGCGGCTGCGGCTGCTGCCGATCGTTTGCGATGCCCGGAAAACCGTGTCTCTTTTGCCCGGCATCGGGGAACCGAATGTCGACCTGTCTAACGTCGGTTCACCGCACGCGTTGGCGGATGTCGACGTGGCGATCCTGCCGGGCGAATTCGCAGTGGCCGAGAATGCGGCCGTTTGGATCACCGACCGCGACGTCCCGCTGCGCGTGATTTACTTCTTGTGCCAGCACCTGGTGCTGGTCGTGCCGGCAGGCGCGATCGTTGACAACATGCATGCGGCGTACGAGCGGCTCGCCTCTTCCGGTGCTGAGAGTACGTCTGTCTTCGCGGAACCCATATTTGGCGCTTTTATCTCTGGGCCTTCGAAGACGGCGGACATCGAGCAATCGCTGGTCATCGGAGCGCATGGGCCACGGTCGTTGACGGTGTTTGTTTTGGGGACGTGATAGCTGCTGCTACTGGTAACGTACTGCTGCAGGTCGGCCGGTTCGTCTTGATCTGCGGCGATGCGCCCGCTACGCTTCGCGCCACTCATCGCCATTTTGGCAGCCACTCTTCTCTCGAAACGGCGTTTCTACGATGTCACGTGTGACCACAGTTCGCGCGCCCTGGCAGTTCGCGCTCGCCCTCATGATGTGTGCGCTGAGCGCGGCAGTGCACGGCACCGCGTGCGCTCAGAATCAGTTCCTTCCACCGCCGCCGGCCGCTCCGGGCGGTCAGCCCGTGTGGCTTGGCCAGACGCCCACGTTCCAAGTCGGCCCCGACGGCGCGGTGAATGTGGATCAGCCGATGATGATGGCGCCGGGCGCGCAGCCGATGTACTGGGCTGATCCCAGCACATGCGGCGGTCAGCCTTGTCCTGGCGGATGCGCGCCGCCGACCTATGCGCCCACGCAGTGGATCGTGCCTCAGCAATGCGCACCTGCGGTGCCGATTGCGGTGCAGCCGCCGCCGCCCGCGCCCTTGCGCTGGGCCATTTACGGCGAAGCGCTCTGGCTACACCCCACGGGCGTCGACATGGCGCACGCACAACAACAGGATGGCCTGGGCGGCGCCGGTACGGTGCCGTTTGGATTGATCGGCGTTGTCGACCCTTCCTAAGAACTTGGGCTCCGAGTTGGCGGCGAGCTGGAGTTCACTCCATGCTCGGCCATCTTTTTGCAGTATGCAGTTTATGAAAATTCGGCCGATTCAAGCGTTGTCGCACCGATCCTACCTGGCGGCGCAGTCGGCTCGCTGGTGCATCACCCGGGCGCTGGTCTCGACGCATCCGCCGGACCGGTGGGCGCAACGTACGACATTGAATTTCAACTGGCCGACGTCGCCTATCGGCAAATTCTTATGCGCAATCA
>DATFGJ010000692.1:0-23235 GCA_035249585.1 Lacipirellulaceae bacterium | reverse complement strand
ATCTGGCCGCCGACGGGAATCGCAACGGCGTTGTCGACCTCGCCGACATGGTGCTGTGGCGGAAGAACCTGGGACAGAGCATTGGCGCCGCTCCGGCTTTGGCGGTACAGGCTGGTGGAAGTCAGGGGGCGGCGGGCACGGCGCCGGTTTTGGGCCAGTCGTTCGCGACCGGCGGACCGGCCGATTCATCCACTTGGCGCGCCTTGGGATTGGATTCTCCATCCTCTTTGGCATCCATTGATGATGTTTTCGCTGACATGGCCGACGACGATCTGCTCCTCGCGGCGCTGCAGCCGGCGGCTGACAGCGAGCCCCTCGACGACCTGGCTGCGTCGTGGATTGATGCCCAGGATTCGGACGAGGTTGTGGACAGGCTGATCGGCCAGTTTTCGGGCGTTCGCGGCGTGATTGATTCGATATAAAGCCAAACCGCCCTTGGCCCGTGTCTTCGACCCTCAGGCTCAAACCCGAAGGGATATCGGGGACGAATGCCGAGCGATATCTCTGGCCGGCCCCGGAAACCTTAGTTTCAAGAACGCGGCCGTCTGCCCGGCTGAAGCAAAAATGCAATGTGGCGACTTAAAGATATAGTCAGCATTATAGCCGGATTCTCAGCATTAAGATAAAATGAAGGTTTGGCGTCGTCGCGGAGCCGACTCTTCCGATCAATGTTCGGCGACCGCGCCCAGAGGCGAGGCGGTATGCGCTTAAGGCGGTGGCAAACGGACCGGAGTAGGGTGGCGAACCATGCGCCCTTTGGTCGCCGGTCGGCTGCGCGCGGCTTCTCGTCGCGCAGGTTTCGCCTGCAGTTCGAGCGGCTCGAGCCACGGCTGGCAATGGCCGGCGTCGTCATCAACGAGTTTCTGGCGATCAATGAGGATGGCATCCTGGATCAGGATGACCATCGCTCAGACTGGATCGAGCTCAAGAACACCGACGCGGCGCCGGTGAATATCAACGGTTGGCATCTCGCCGACAGTGTAGATCAGTGGCAGCTGCCGAACATCACGCTCAATGGCGGTCAGCATTTGCTTATCTTCGCCTCAGGTAAGGACCGGGCGGTCGTCGGGCAAGAACTGCACACGAATTTTCAGCTCGATGGTGACGGCGAAGCGCTCAAGCTTTTGATGCCCGACGGCACTACAGTGGTGCACGCTTACGATCCGTACCCGCCGCAGTTGGAGGACGTTTCTTACGGGCTGGGGACCGGCAGCGTCGTCACGGACATGCTCATCGACGAATCCGCGCCGGTGCGAGTGCATGTGCCCTCCGCGGCGTCGGGGATCGATTCGACGTGGTACACAACCGGGTTCAATGACTCGGGTTGGACAGAAGGCACCGCGGGAGTTGGATTCGACCTCAACTCGTCAGGAACTCCATTGGATCCGTACATCAATCTCGACGTGCAGTCTTTGATGTGGGATTTCCCAGAGACGCAACGAAAACAATCAGCCTACATTCGCATCCCGTTCGTGGTAGCGAATCCGGCCGATCTGGAGTCGCTGCTGCTGAGGATTCGCTATGAGGATGGCTATGGGCTGTATCTCAACGGCACGCGGCTTCAAAATGCCGAGCGGGCGGCGCCTGGAGCTCTGACGTGGAATGCGGTCGCAACCGCAAGCCGCACGGAATCCGCTGCCGTGACGTATACGGACATCGACCTGACACCATTTCGAAGCCTGCTCCAGGCCGGCGGTAACGTATTGGCAATTCACGGACTGAATCGCAATAACATCTCAGACGACTTTCTTATTGATCCAGTATTGCAAGCGAATCGGAGCTCGGGGTCGGTGCAGGGCTATATGGTGACGCCAACACCCGGAACGAGTAATCAGCAGGGCACGCTGGGATTCGTGGCGGACACCAAGTTTTCGGTCGATCGCGGCTTCTACACCAGCGCATTTAATGTGGAAATTACTTCCGCGACGGAAGGCTCGACGATTCGCTATACCGTGGATGGCAGCGCGCCGACAGCCACGACCGGACTCATTTACAATCCGCTCAGTCCGCCGCTCATCTCGACCACCACCACGCTGCGGGCGGCCGCGTACAAGACCGGCTTCACGCCCAGCAACGTCGATACGCAAACGTATATCTTTTTGGACGACGTGCTGCAGCAGGACGGGGTCGGTCTGCCTCCCTATGCGCCGTGGGGCAAGAGCCTCGCGAGTCCCGTCCCAGATTGGGAGGTCGACCCGAACATTGTCAATCATCCACTGTATGCGGGCACGATTCGGGACGACCTGAAAGCGGTGTCGACCGTTTCGCTGGTGTTGCCGTGGAACGACTGGTTCGGCGCCGGGGGACAGGGGATTTATATCCAGGGCACGAGCATCGAGCGCATTGGCTCATTCGAATTGTTTAGCGCAGACGGCAGCGAGAACTACGAAAGCATTGCTTCGATGGAAATTCAGGGCGGCGGAGCCGGCGGCACGAGCGCCGATCGCTGGAAGGCAGACAAGCTTTCGATTCAAGTCAAATTCAAACAGCCGGGGCCGACGAAGCTCGACGCGCCGCTGTTCACGAATCCAGATTTCGATGAAGGCGCCGCTTCGAGCTTCGATACGTTCATTCTCGACGCGGTGCTGAATTATTCATGGCATCATCGGGATAGTGCCGAGCAGCGGGCCAACGCCAAGTTTATTCAAGACCAGGTGGTCGCCGACTTTCAGAACCTCATGGGAGGCCAGGGGCCACACGGGCGGTACGTCCATTTGTACTTGAACGGATTGTATTGGGGGATGTACTACCTCCACGAGCGGCCGGACGACACATTCGCCGAATCGTATCTGGGCGGCGACAAGGACGACTACGACGTCGTCAAGCACAATGGAAACACTCCAGTTTCCGGCGATGCCACGGCGCCCGGCAATTACGCCACTCTGATGAGCGCCGTCCGGCAGAATATGCAGGTGCCTGCAAATTATGCGGCCGTCGAGCAACTGCTCGACATCGATGATTTCATCGATTACATGATTGCCAATTACTATAGCGGCAACACCGATTGGGCGCATAAGAACTGGTATGCCTCGTTCAATCGGGTCGACCCCAACGGGCGGTGGCGATTCCACAGTTGGGATGCCGAGCATGTATTCAAGAACGTGAACGAGAACGTAACCGGCCGGAACGACACGGGCGGACCGACGGAGATTCATCACCTGCTGATCGGCAATCCGGAGTACCGCTTGCGGTTTGCCGATCGCGTGCAGAATCACTTTTACAACGGGGGCGTCCTGACGCCGGCGGCGGCGGGGGCCGTTTACGCAGCGCGCGCGATGGAGATCGACCGGGCAATCGTCGGGGAATCGGCTCGTTGGGGCGACAACCGCCAAGAGCCGGCGTTTACCCGCGCCCACTGGCGCGCGACGCAAGATAACCTGCTGTCGAATTATTTCCCCAATCGCAGCGGGATTGTGCTGAATCAATTCGCCAGTCTCGGTTGGAGCGTGCCGATCGAGGCGCCGCTGATGAGTCAATATGGCGGCACGGTCGAGCCGGGGTATCAGCTTACTCTGAGTTTGCCGCCGTCGCGGCGCGGCGTCCCGATCTATTACACCCTGGACGGCTCGGATCCGCGCGATCCGGCCACGAATTTGCCAAGCGCGGGCGCGCTGCTTTATGCCGCTCCGATCACGATTGACGCCCAGGTGCAAGTCAATGCGCGGATATTCATTGATGATGCGGTCTCGAATTCGGTGAATGAATGGAGTCCGATTGTCGCAAAGGAATTCTTCTTGCCCACGCCATTTCCGGTGCGAATTACGGAATTGCACTACAATCCCGTGGCCGCTCCCGGCGGCATTCAGGGCGAGGATCTCGAATTTGTCGAGCTCATGAACGTGGGCAGCCAGACGATCAACCTGGCCGGCGTGCAAATCACGCAATTTGGAGAAACACCTTACACGTTCGCAAGCCGGTTTCTTGCCCCAGGAGAACGAATTGTAGTCGCCCGCAATCCTTCAGTGTTTCAATCAGTCTACGGCACAGGAATCAACCTTGCGTCGACTGGATACGGCGCGGCCAATCTAAGCAACGGCGGCGAACGGATCGCCCTGCTTGGGCCGCTGGGTGAATCGCTGCAAGATTTTGTGTTCGACGATGAGGCTCCGTGGCCGACATCACCGGACGGCGGAGGCTACTCGCTGCAAATCATCGATCCGCTGGGAGACGCAAGCGACCCGGCCAATTGGCGGGCAAGCAACTTTTTGGGCGGGTCCCCCGGCGGGACCGACGATTCGGTTCCTGGGGACTATGATGGTAACGGACTGGTGGAACAGGCCGATGCCGCCGCATGGCACGCCAGTTTTGGAATGACGGCGGAACCGGGCACAGGAGCCGACGGCAACCGAAATGGCATCGTGGATGCCGCTGACTTTGTCGTGTGGCGCGCAAGGATGTCAGCTGCCCAGGCGGCTGGGGCGGCGAACTCGTCGTTGGCCGTGGCGGCGGCTTCCGGCTCGGCCGACTCCGAGCCGGCGGGCGGGGCCTCGGTTTCGGCGCGAGGTGCCACAGATGGCATACCATTCCCTGACGGCAATCGGTCCAGATCGAATCCGTCCCGGCGCATTGTCGCTGTGGGACGGATGCTCGGCGGCAGCACGCCGGCCACGGACGGCTTGGACTTGATTCTCGTATCTCAGTTGGGGGAGGATGCGCACCGCAAGTTCGATGGTTTGGCGTCGCCGAGGGTCGCGATCGACACTCACTTGGGATTAACGCCTGCGCAGAATTGCCGTGACATTCTGGAGTCGGCGAGCGCTGTGTGGGAAGATGAGGCTTGGCTTGAGGGCCTTTCCGCCGCTCGTCTGATGTAGAGCAGAGCTTTGGGCAAAACTACGCCGCAAGCGACAGCGTCAGGCACGTTCTTTCGCACGATCCACCGAGTCCCGGCTGTTTGGCTGGAGCCGTACGGTTTATGGCCGACAATCACCGCCTGGATCATACGCCGTTTCTTGTCTCCCCAGGGACGCGGGTCAGATTGAGGGATTTTGACCCGGCGTTCACGGCCGGGTTCAGGGATAAGCGTGCAGCCAAGGAGTCATTGCTTGAGGATGTTTCGCACCTCGCCGCGGCTCAAGACGTGCTTTGGGCTAGCAAGCAGTACGCGGTCATCATAATTATTCAAGCGCTCGACGCCGCGGGGAAGGATGGAACGATCGAGCACGTGATGTCGGGCGTGAACCCCCAGGGCGTCATCGTGCACAGCTTCAAAGCGCCTTCGGAAGAGGAGCGGATGCGGCACTTCTTATGGCGGCCGGCGCGCGTGCTGCCCGCCTGTGGCACCATCGCCATCTTCAACCGGTCGTACTACGAAGAGGTTCTTATAGTGCGCGTGCATCCGGAGTTTTTGGAGAAGCAATGGCTTCCGCAACAGGTTCTCGGGCAGGACGTCGATGAATTGTGGCCGTTGCGCTACCAAGAAATCAATGAGTTTGAGCGAGCGCTGAGCAGCCGGCACGTCATATTCCTGAAGTTCTTTCTAAATGTTTCGCGCGACGAGCAACGAAAGCGATTCTTGAAACGGCTCGATGATCCGGAAAAGAATTGGAAGTTTTCAGCCAACGACGTTCGCGAGCGCCGTTTTTGGAACGATTATCAGCTTGCGTACGAAGAAATGCTCAGTGCGACTAGCACAGCCCACGCGCCGTGGCATATTATTCCTGCCGACAAGAAGTGGTTCACCAGGGCATGTGTCGCCGATATCATCTCCAGCCGGATCGAGTCGCTTGGCCTCACGTACCCCAAACTCGATGAAAAAGCACTGGCGTCACTAGCCGAAGTGCGGCAGGAGCTGGAGAGCGAAAAGGGGTAATTCGACGCTTTCTCGCGGTGCGGATCGTAGTGGATTCTCTTAGTTGAACGGCGGTGCGCAATCTCACGGCTAGGCCGTCCGCTCGGTGTGCCCGTTTAAGCTACACTTTTAAGGTCGCGCTCATCTGGTCCGCCGCTAGTGCGGTTGTCATGCGCGATCGATTGCGGCCCTGCCGTTTGTACTTGTCTGTTTCGTCTTGTCTTGGGGAACGTCGTATGACGCAGTTGCTAGCGATCCAGTTCGCGCTATCGTTGTTGGCGGCGCTATTAGGCGCCGCGGCGGGCTGGTGGCTCCGGGGGCGGCCTTTCGCCGTTAAGGCCTCGCCATTGGTGAGCCGGTCGGCGGCAGCCAACCGCAAGGAGTTTGCCAAGCAGGCCCTGCAGAGTTTGCACGCGGCGACGGAAAGCGTTCGCTCCTGCGTCGAGCAGCACATCGAGTGCATGCGGGCCGTGCAATCCGAGTTGAAGTCAACCTCCTCGACGGAGCCGGCGATCATCACGAGCGCGGCCGCGTCGATCATCGCCGCCAATGGGCTGGTCCAGCACCAGATGGACGACATTCAGCGCGCCGTCGACACGAAGAAATCCGAGATCAGCGAATGCCTCACGGGCTCTGACGGCCTTTTATTCACGTTCGGCGCGCTTGATCGCCAAAAGCACGTTTACCGCAAAGTTCTTTCCTCGCTGGAGCAGCTTGCCGCCCAACTAGTGCAGGACGTGGAAGGACACGGTCGCCGGTTGAAGGACATCAGCAGCGACATTCAGGACAATGGCGACCCGAGCCTCGCGAGCGTTAATGGCGCGGTCACTCAAATCCTGGATGCCACGGAGGATATCCAGCGTCGCGTCGCGACGACGGAAAAGCGGATTGCCCACGAGGCCGGTACAGTCAAAATGCAGGCGATTTTGAGTCACACTGATTTGTTGACTTCTCTGCCCAATCGGCGAGCCTTCGAGGCCGAATTAGAGCGGGCCGCTACGCGGCCGAAGAACCGCGCGCTTTGCACCGTCGTGTTCGTTGATTTGGATAAATTCGCGCGCGTAAACACCGAATACGGACACGAGGGCGGGGATGTTGTCCTGCGTCAGGCGGCCGGCATCATCAAGGCGATGCTGCGGGGCAAGGATTTAGTTGCCCGCTACGGCGGCGACTCGTTCGCGCTGCTGCTCAATGAGACGACGCTTCACGACGCGCTGCCGATGGCCGAGCGCATTCGCAAGCTGCTCGAAAAGAAAGAGTTCAGCCAGGGCTCGCGTCCGCTTCACATCACGGCGAGCCTGGGGATCGCGCAATTGAATCAACAAGAAATGGTGGAGGCGGACCTCACGCGCGTCGAGGCGGCGCTCGACAAGGCCCGGAACGGCGGCGGGAATATTTGTTATCGACACGACGGGCAGAGTTGCTTTCCCGTATCGTCCGCGTTTCACGCCGCAGAAAAAGAAGTCCGGCCTGAGTCAATATCCTTGGCCTCAATCTGGCGAGATTCAACCAACCCGCAGCCGGCAACGACATCCGATGCGACCTCCCAACCGGCGGCTACACCGAAAGGCGAGGAGGAACCAGTTCTTTCGGGCCGCTCGCTGTTCGCCTCGAATCTCAACCGCCGGCTGGCAGAGTGGAAGCGCGGCGGCAACGCGGTGTCGGTCGCCGTCATGCAAGTCGACCAGATGCTTGAACTGGTAAGCCGGTTTGGCGAGCAGGGAGAGGACTTCCTTCGTCAAGTGATGGGCCGGCTATTGGAGGCAGCCACTCGCGACATGGACGAACGCTGCGAATTTGAGGACGGGCTGTTCGCACTGTTGTTGCCCGGGACCGACGAGGCCAACGCCCTTGCCGTGGTAGACCGGCTTCGCACGCAAATTCGGCAATGCAAGGTGCGGATGGGCTACGATTTGTGGGACCTCACGGCCAGCATTGGCCTGGCTCATTGCACCGTCGCTTCCCGTGTTATGGACATCATGCGCAGCGCGGAAGCGGCGATGCAGGAAGCCGCCCGGCTCGGCGGCGACGCCATTCGTATCGGTCAACCCGTGCCGGAAGAAGCAACGGCATAATCGGCTGTTTGGGCGCTGGCCCATCTTTGACATTTTTGGGTCAGAGCGTCGGCTCTTCGCCCGGTCGTCCATCTCTCAGAACGCCGGCTCATCGAATCGAGTCGGAAGAATTTTGGAGAAAATCGAGCGCACGCCCTTGTCGGCCGGTCCGGGGTGCGAATCATTCCTTCTAGATTGTTGCAACGGATCGGGGCGACGGACTGCGTAGCGCCATAGTTTCATCACTTCCTTGCGTTTATGTCCTTTTGCATTGGTTCGGTTTGGCCAGAAAAGGGCCATCGGCCGGCGACAATTCTCAAGAATTGTGGAATTCCCGGCCGATACCAGATTGACAATTTCGGACAATCAACATTAAATCCTTCCAATCGATGGCAGTAGCTGGCATGGGGCCGCGTCGGCTGAATTGACCTTGACCGACAGCTCAAACGTGCCAGACTCGTGCCTCAACGACGAGGGAGCGAATTGAAAGGCTTGAAACCGCTGCCGGCTTCCGGCTGGGCAGCGTTTTCAAGCGGCCGCCAGGCATGGCGGCCAGCGCGATTTGAGCTTGGAGTCGGGCCCCTTCGCGCACGCTGAATCGATTCGATATGGAGCACCATGGATGAATGGAAGTGCCGACTGCGACTCGTGCAGTCAAACGGCAACCGACGAGGAGCCTCCCGGTCCTCTGGACCTGTCCTTATCCATCCTTTCGACGGATCTAACCTACGGCGCGGAAAGCGTTTCGGTCGATACGGCGCTGAGTTTAACGCCCGGCTTTCGGCATACGCCTGAAGGCGTCGCAACGGCCACGTTGCCTCTGGCCGAGCATTATCCGGCAAACGGCTACGACGCGCATGCCGCGGCTGGTCGGCTTGCCGAAAACGGCGAAGCCGGCAACTCGCTCGCCTTCTTAAGGCAGTCGACGAATTCGCGTACGCGCGCCTTTCGCCGGCGCCATTTCCCGGAAGTCGCCAATCGTGATTGGAACGACTGGCGCTGGCAGACGCGGCATCGAATTCGCACCCTTCCACAGCTTGAGAAAATGCTGCGGCTCTCCGGCGAAGAGCGCGAGGCGCTCGTTCAAGGCGGCACGATGCTGCCAGTCGGCATCTCGCCGTATTACATGAGCTTGCTCGACGGGGAGGATGCGCTGCATCCGCTGCGGCGCACCGTCGTGCCGACACTCAACGAGTTCGTGCGCACCGAAGGCGAAGCCGACGACCCGCTGGGCGAGGATAGCCACAGCCCGGTGCCCGGGCTGGTGCACCGTTATCCGGACCGCGTGCTGCTATTGCCGCTGGACTTCTGCTCGACGTATTGCCGCTATTGCACGCGGTCGCGCGTGGTGGGACACGGCGAGCTGATGCCACAGGAAAGCCGGCTGATGGCTGCGTTCGATTACCTGCGGCGCACGCCGCAAGTTCGCGACGTATTGATTTCCGGCGGCGACGCGTTGGCGCTCGGCGAGGATCGGCTGGAATGGATCCTGCGCAACCTGCGGACAATTCCCAACGTCGAGTTCATCCGCATTGGCACCAAGATGCCCGCCGTGCTCCCTCAGCGGATCACGCGCGAGCTGTGCCGAGTGCTGCGGCGTTATCATCCGATCTGGATGAGCCTGCACTTCATTCACCCGGACGAGTGCACGCCGGAATCGGCCCAGGCTTGCGCTCGCTTGGCGGACGCGGGCATTCCGCTGGGCTCGCAGACCGTGCTGCTCAAAGGCGTCAACGACGATGTGGAAACGATGCGGCAGCTCATGCATCGATTGCTCTTGATGCGCGTGCGGCCGTACTATTTGTACCAGTGCGATCCGATCAGTGGGTCCTCGCACTTTCGCACGCCCGTAAGCAAGGGCTTGGAGATTGTCGCAGGGTTGCGGGGCCACACGACGGGTTACGCGGTGCCGACATACGTGATCGACGCGCCGGGCGGCGGCGGCAAGATTCCGCTGCAGCCTGATAGCGTTATCGGGCGTGACGGCGATTGGCTTCTGCTGCGGAACTACGAAGGCCGCGAATACCGGTATCATGATCCCCTGGTATAGGCGAGCCCCCGGCTTTGCCGGGGGTATCTGCGATTTCAAATAAGTTGGATGTATGTCGCTATTAAACCCCCGGCAAAGCCGGGGGATGTTTGATATCGAACTTGATCGTCCACATGTTAATTGGCTTCACCTATGATCTGCGTTCCGATTACCTCGCCGAGGGCTACGGTGAGGAGGAAACGGCCGAATTTGATCAGCTCGGTACGATCGAAGCCATTGACGGTGCGCTACGGGTGCTTGGTCATGAAGTGGATCGCATCGGCCACGCGCGGAATCTCGTCGAACGGCTTGCGCGAGGCGATCGCTGGGATTTGGTGTTCAACGTCTGCGAAGGGCTGCGCGGCGCGGCGCGCGAATCGCAGGTGCCGGCGCTGCTCGATGTATATGAGATTCCGTACACGTTTGCGGACGCCGCTGTTTTGGCCGTGTGCCTCGACAAAGCACTGACGAAGACGGTAGTGCGCGCGGCCGGGCTGCCAACTCCCGAATGGCACGTCGTGCACGAGATCAGCGACCTCGAGAATTTCCAGCTTCCGTTTCCGATTATCGCCAAGCCGATTGCTGAAGGTACGGGCAAGGGCATCGATGCCGCGTCCAAAGCGACCGACGGCGCTTCACTGAGGCAGGCCTGCCAGCGATTGTTGACGACGTACCGAGAACCGGTGCTTATCGAGCGATTTCTTCCGGGCCGCGAGTTCACGGTCGGAATCCTCGGCACAGATCGACACGCCGCGGTGCTCGGCACACTGGAAGTCCTGTTCGGTCCAAATGCGGAGCCAGATGTTTACTCGTATCGCAATAAGGAGCAGAGCGAGTCGCTCATGAGCTATCGCCTCGTGCGCCCGACTGACGACCGGCAGGTGGCTCAAGCGGAAGCAATTGCCTTGGCGGCGTGGCGGGTTGTGGGAGGTCGGGATGGAGGAAGGCTCGACCTGCGCTGCGACGTTGATGGTCGGCCGCAGCTGATGGAGATCAATCCGTTGGCCGGACTGCACCCGACTCATTCCGACTTGCCGATGCTGTGCACCGCGCTCGGCATGGAATATGTTGAACTGATCGAGCGGATTGTGGAATCGGCGCGATTGCGCAAACCCTCTCATGCGCGTTGCATTCCTATATAACGAAGCCACTGAAGACCCGGCGCTTGCGGCGGAAGAAGAGCAGCCGTCACTTTCTCCGGTTGTTGCCGGATTGCGCCGTCTTGGACACGATGTGTCATGCATGGCCTGTACGCTCGATCTTGCGGCACTTCGCCGTCGTCTTTTGCAGACGCGTCCCGACGTCGTATTCAATCGGGTTGAATCGCTCGGCGGCAGCGATGCGATGATGGCCGCTATTCCGCTGCTGCTGGAAACGATGCAAATACCTTATACCGGTTGCTCGAGCGAGGCGCTCGCCGCAACAGCTAGCAAGCTTGCGGTTAAGGAACGTCTCATCCGGGCCGGTTTGCCGACGCCGCGGTGGGTCACATCCGATGGCCGGGTGCATCCCACCGATCAGAAGTCCGACCGAAGGTCGGGCACGGCGCGTGGCGAGACGTTTATCCTTAAGTCCGTGTTCGAGCACTCGTCATTCCAACTAGGCGACGAATCAATCATTGAAGCGCCCAATGTTGCGGCCGTCGAGCGCGCAATTCGTCGATGCGAAACCAAAACCGGCCGGCCTTTTTTTGCGGAGCAGTTCGTCGGGGAACGCGAGTTTAACTTGTCGATTGTTGGAGCGCAGCCTGAGGTGCTGCCGCCCGCCGAGATCGATTTTTCTGCGTTGCCGCCGGGCAAGCCTCACATCGTCGGCCGCGATGCCAAGTGCGATGCATCGACGTTTGAATTCCATCACACGCCTCGGCGCTTCGATTTTTCGCCCGCGGACGAGCCCCTTATTAATCGACTCAAGGAACTCGCCGTCGAGTGCTCGCGTCTGTTTGACCTGCGCGGCTATGCAAGAATTGACTTTCGCTGTGACGCGCATGGACAGCCGTGGATTCTGGAAGTCAACTCCAATCCGTGCGTGTCTCCGAATGCCGGTTTTATGGCCGCCATGAAGCGAGCCAGCTATGCCTTCGATGATGCGCTCGCTCGATTACTGGATGATGCGCTGTCGCGTGGGATTTCCAGTGCGTTAAGTATGGGAAAGAGTCGGACGCAACGCGTCAAGCCGCGAAGGGCACAGAACGCGGCGGTGAAACACTGGACCGTGTCGTAGATGATGTCGCGCTCCCTCGTTGCCAAAGGCGATCCGGCATCAGCCGTAAGCGCGGCTGCAGGTCTGCCATGCCGATTGCGCCACGAGGTGCTACGGCAAGACTGCGAGACCGTCCGCGGCTTGGTCGCGCGGACAGGTTTTTTCACCTGCGACGAGGTCGAGATCGCGGTAGAGTTGGTGGAAGCCCGCTTATCCGACGGGCCAGCCAGCGGATATGAATTCATTTTCGCGGAGATGGATGGAGCACTTGCGGGCTACGCGTGTTACGGGCCAATTCCTTGTACGGCTGCCGGCTACGACCTGTACTGGATTGCCGTCGAGCCGACGTTCCAGCGGCATGGAGTCGGCCGAATGCTCATGGATGCGGTCGAGTCGCAAGTCGCCGCGCAAAGCGGCGAGCGGATTTACATCGACACTTCGGGGCGCAATCAATACGCGCCTACGCGGGCGTTTTACGAGCGAAGTGGCTTCTATGCCGAGGCCCGTCTCAAAGATTTCTATGCACCCGGTGACGATCGAGTAATTTACGTCAAGTCGCTTTTGAAAAGTTGCTGACGGCCCTCATTGCGTGGGCGAACTCGCTTGCGCACAATTTGGGGATGGCCGTCGCGCGAAAAACTCTCGACGAAAAGCTGGCGCGCATTGCCGCGAATTCGCGCTGCAGCGATTTTATTCTCGCCGACGCCAAGGACGCCGATATGGCATTCGGCATCGCGGCTCCCGGCGCGCGGCGTAATGCCTGCGGCGAAACCGGCGGCTATCGCACCATCCAGGAATTTCGCGACCAGATTCGAGAAATCGTCCGGCAGCAGCTTGTCGACATCATGCTGATGAGCGTGAGCACGAGCGATGCTCTGGCGGTGCGAGAGCGGCTGTTTGACGAAAGTCCGGTCACGCCCGCGATTCGGGCCAATGACACGACCGATATCTGGCTCGCCGGACGCGGCGCACGCTATGGCGAACAGCCGTCGCTGCCATTCCGAACGGCAACACTTGAGGAGGCAATGGGTGTGGAGGCGCGTTTGGGGCCGGCGAGCGGGCATCCACGCGTTGACTTGGGACTCTACTCCATTACGCTCAATAACGATGCCGCGATCGATCGGGCGACGCTTCAGGGTTACGCCGATTTTCGAAAGGAGGCGCGAGAAAAGGGCTTCCGCCATTTCTTAGAAGTGTTTGCGCCGAACGCGCCAAACAGCGTTCCACCAGGCGATGTCCCTCGGTTTGTAAACGACAGCATTGCACGGCTGCTGGCGGGCATTCCTGCAAGCGGCCGGCCGCTGTTCCTGAAAATGCCCTATTTCGGTCCGGCGGCGCTTGAAGAACTGGTCTCCTACGATAGCTCGCTCGTCGTTGGCATCTTGGGCGGCTCAGCTGGAACAACCTTCGACGCCTTCCACATGTTATGGGACGCGAAGAAGCACGGCGCCCGGGCCGCGTTGTTTGGTCGCAAGATAAACAACTCGGAGCATCAGCTTTCGTTCGTCAAGCAGCTCCGGGCGTTGGCCGACGGCCAGACCGAACCGGCCGAGGCCGTACGCGCATACCATTCCGATCTTGCCAGCCTGAAGATTGCGCCCCATCGGCCACTCGCCGAGGACTTGGAACCTGCACTCCCGTTAAAACAATAAGCGGATGACAGCCATGAAGAAATCAGTTTTTAGTTCCGCCGCAACATTGAATATCAATCGCCGCCGCTTCATGCAAACTGCCGCCGCGAGTACGGCACTGGCCGCGCTTCCGTCATTGAGCGCGGCAGCATTGGTGATTGCCAATGGGAAGACTCGCCGGGTAGGACTTATTGGTGCCGGTTGGTACGGTCCCAGCGATCTGTGGCGATTGATCCAGGTGGCGCCGGTGGAAGTGGTCGCCATTTGCGATCCCGATAAGAACATGCTCGAAAGCGCGGTCAAGATCGCCAGCGAGCGGCAGAAATCGCACGCCAAGCCGCCGACCTACAACGACTATCGCGAGATGCTCAAGCAGCACGAGTTCGACATCGTGCTCGTCGGGTCGCCTGATCACTGGCATGCGCTGCACGCGATTGCGGCAATCGAATCGGGCGCGGACGTATATCTGCAAAAGCCAATCAGCGTGGACGTGCATGAGGGCGAAGCGATCCTGGCGGCCGCGCGCAAGCACAACCGCGTGGTGCAGATCGGCACGCAGCGCAAGAGCACGCCGCATCTGATCGACGCGAAAAAACAAGTCGTCGACGCCGGCCTCTTGGGAAAAGTCGGCCATGTGGAAATGTGTTGCTACTTCCACATGCGCGCCAACGGCAACCCGCCCGAAGAGCCGGTCCCCGATTTTCTCGACTATGAAATGTGGACCGGCCCGGCGCCTTTGCGGCCTTACGATGGCATTCCGCATCGCCGCTGGTGGCGCACGTTTATGGAATACGGCAACGGAATCGTCGGCGACATGTGTGTGCATATGTTCGACACCGTGCGCTGGATGCTGAACCTGGGCTGGCCTAAGCGCATCAGCTCCAGCGGTGGAATCTACGTGCAGAAGGAAGGCAAGTCGAACATTGCCGACACCCAAACGGCCACGTTCGAATACGATGGATTCGATGCCGTATGGAACCACCGCACCTGGGGCACGCCGACCGATCCAGATTATCCGTGGGCGCTGTTCATTTACGGCGATAAGGGCACGCTCAAGGCCAGCACGATGCGCGCGGATTTTGTTCCGCAGGGTGGTTCCGCAAAGCCGATTCACTTCGAATGCTTGTTCGAGCGCGACAAATACCCGGAGGACCTCACGGAGCGCGACATCGAACTCAACGCTGCTCCGGCCACGCGCCGGCATATGCTTGACTTCCTGGCCGCGATCGACCAGCGCAGCCGGCCTGTGGCCGATGTGGAAGCGGGCCACATTTCATCGGCCAGCTGCATCCTGGCCAATCTGGCGATGAAGCTCGAGCGGCCGCTGGTTTACGACCCGGCTCGGCGAGAAGTCGTCGGCGATGAGGAGGCGACCAAGCTGCTGGCCCGGCCATATCGGGCACCGTGGGAAAGGCCGAAAATTGCCTGAGTCGGCAGTTTCAGGTCGGACAGTACCGGAGAGAGGACTTGAACCTCCACGCCCTTGCGGGCACCAGATTTTGAGTCTGGCGCGTCTGCCAATTCCGCCACTCCGGCGCGTGATCAAAGAGTATTATAAGCCTGCCCGGCGGGCAGCAAAGGGCTGTCGTGCTCCCCCATGCTTTGCCGTGGATGCGTAGTTTCAAGCGGCATAGGCATCTTGCAGTAACACCTTGGTGCCGCGCCGCGCGGCCGAGTATAACAATGGAAGTCTACGTCGGTAACTGCGAATCGGAGCAGGTTAGTAATGGCCTTAAAGATCAAGTCGGCAGACTCGTGTGCGTTCGATCTGGTGGCATTGGGCGAATGCATGATTCGGCTGTCGCCCGCCGGGCATGGCCGAATCGAGTTTTCGCCGCAGCTGGAAGTATGGGTCGGCGGCGGCGAGTACAACGTGGCATACGCCCTTGCGCGGCTGGAATTGCGCACCGGCTGGGTGGGCGGTCTGAACACCTCTCCGATGGGACGCATCATCGCCAATCATGCCCGCGCGGTGGGAATGGATATTTCGCATGCTGTCACGCGAAAGCATGACGGCGTCGGTAAAGTGGATCGCATCGGGCTTAATTTTACGGAAGTGGGGCATTCAAAGCGGGCGTCCGTGACGCTGTACGACCGTGGCCATTCGGCGACGGCAGGAATGAAGCCGAGCGAAGTGAATTGGAAGAAGCTGTTTGCGGAAGAGGGCGTGCGCTGGCTGCACACGGGCGGCATCTTCGCCGCCCTTTCCGACGGCACGCGACAGGTCGTGGCCGAGGCCGTGAAGGCGGCACACGAGGCGGGCACGATCGTCAGCTACGACCTCAACTTTCGCTCGAAGCTGTGGTCGAGTGCCGAGGCGATTGCGACGACCAAGCCGCTCGTCCCATACATCGACTGTCTCATCGGCAACGAGGAAGATTTCCAGAAGGTGCTCGGTTACGACGTTGAAGGCGTCGACGTGGAAAAAGGATCGCTCGATACGTCGGCGTTCAAGGCGATGGTCAATCGCGTGGTGAAGGACTATCCGAACGTGAAGGTGGTCGGAACGACGCTGCGCGGTGTGAAGACGGCGCTCGTGAATGATTGGTCGGCCATCATGTGGCATGACGGCAAGTTTTACGACGGGCCTTCCTATCCAAGCCTGGAGATCGAGGACCGCGTCGGCGGCGGCGACGGCTTTGCCTCCGGCTTCACGTATGGATTTCTGACCGGCAAATCGCCGCAGGAATGCGTGAACCTGGGTGTAGCGCACGGCGCGTTATTGATGAGCACGCGTGGCGACACGAGCCAGATTTCGCTCGAAGAGCTGCTGCATATCGCCGCCGGCGGCTCGGCGAGGATCAAGAGATAGAGTTCCGCGAATTCGGAGCGCTTCGTGTAAAGGAAATGCAAAATGCAAAATGACAAATGCAAAATGTGAATGCGGAGCTGCCATTTATCATTTTGCTTTGAAAATTTTTGCATTTTTGCATTCTACATGGCAGAAATGCGGTTTTGTGTCTTTGGGTTTAAGTATTACAGGCAGTGATCAAACTCAACCCGCAACTGACGCCGAGCGATTTGCTGCCCAAGCTGGCGCGTTTCTGGGCGCGTTCGGCCGAGTGCATCGAGGCGGTTGAGCGGAGTTGCCCACCGGGCTCAGCATCGCCCGTGTTCACCGCCAAGGGGACGTATACGGCCAAGGGCTGGACGGAGTGGACACAGGGATTTCAATTTGGCTCCGCGCTATTGCATTTCGACGCGACCGGCGATGCGCGATTTCTGGAGCTCGGCCGCGAGCGCACGGTTAGCATCATGGCACCGCATCTGACGCACGTCGGCGTTCACGATCATGGCTTCAACAACGTCAGCACGTACGGCAACTTATGGCGGCTGATGAACGAGCGGCGCGTTGCCGAGGATCGCTGGCAGCGGCACTTCTATGAGCTTGCGCTCAAAATAAGCGGAGCAGTGCAGGCCGCTCGCTGGGCAAAGACGTGCGACGGAACAGGCTACATCTATTCCTTCAATGGGCCGCAATCGCTGTTTGTCGACACGATTCGCTCATGCCGGGCCCTTGCGCTAGCTCATCAGCTCGGGCACGTGTTGATGGGCGAGCGAGATGAGCGAATCAGCTTGTTGCAGCGGCTGGTGGAGCACGTTACGAACACGGCACGCTACAACGTGTGGTACGGCGACGGCCGGGACGCGTACGATGTGGCTGGCCGCACCGCGCACGAAAGTATCTTCAACACCAATAACGGCGACTACCGATGCCCCTCCACGCAGCAAGGCTACTCGCCATTCAGCACGTGGACGCGCGGCCTGGCCTGGGCAATGCTAGGCTTCGCCGAAGAGCTTGAATGGCTCGCGACGCGGCCGGACGATGAGCTGGCGACCGTCGGCGGCCGCGAGTTGGTCGAAGCGACTTTAGTGAAAGCGGCGACGGCGACCTGCGATTTCTACGTCCGCGAGACGCCGACGTGCGGTGTGCCTTATTGGGACACCGGTGCACCGGGGCTGGCGAGGCTCGGGGATTATCGGGAGAGGCCGGCCGACCCGTTTAATAACCACGAGCCGGTCGATAGCTCGGCAGCCGCCATCGCCGCGCAGGGGCTGCTGCGGATGGGGCATTACCTGGTTCATATCAAGGGCGAAACGCAACCAGGGGTCCGCTACGTTGAAGCGGGCCTGGCCATCGTCAGTACACTGCTCGACGAGCCTTATTTGTCGACCGATCCTCAGCACGAAGGCTTGCTGTTGCACTCGGTCTACCATCGGCCGAACGGCTGGGACTACGTGCCGCCGGACCGCACGGTGCCATGCGGTGAATCAAGCATGTGGGGCGATTATCATGCAAGGGAGGTTGCCCTCTACGTGCAGCGGCTGGCCGAGAACGCGCCGTATTACACGTTCTTCGGACCTGGTACGTAAATCTATCGATTGTTACGCGGATGTCTTGACGTAACCACGAAGAGCACAAAGGACACAAAGAATCAACACGGAGCCAGTAGATGAGATACCCCGCGACCATCAGACCGATTTAGTGATCTTCGTGTCCTTCGTGCCTTTGTGGTTAAACAAAACCAGACATAGGGTAAACTGCCCGTGGCGAAGTCCGCAAAACGCGTTGCATTGGTGACCGGCGGAAGCCGCGGCATTGGGCTCGGAGTCGCCGAAGCGCTGGCGGACAGCGGCTTCGAGCTGGCAATCAACGGCATCCGTGATGCCGCTGCGGTCGGAGACGTGGTTCAGTCACTCGCGCGGCGTGGCGCTGAGGTGCACTATTGCCGGGGTGACGTCGCTGTTGCGGCCGATCGGCAAGCAATCTTGGATTCGGTGCGGGCACGGTTCGGCCGACTCGACGTGTTGGTGAACAACGCGGGCGTCGCGCCCACGGTGCGCGCCGATATCCTCGAGGCGTCGGAAGCGAGCTTCGACCGCGTCGTCGGGATCAATCTCAAAGGCCCGTATTTTCTTACACAGCTTGTCGCACGCTGGATGGTCGACCAGCGCACGGCCGATTCGAAATTCAGCGGAGTCATTGTGAATGTTTCTTCTGTGAGCGCGACGGAAGCGTCGATCAACCGCGGCGACTATTGCATCAGCAAAGCTGGGGTGGCCATGGCCACAAAGCTTTGGGCCCATCGGTTGGCCGAACATGGCATCGCGGTGTACGAGGTGCGGCCGGGGATTATCACGACCGACATGACTGCGCCGGTCAAGGAAAAATACGACCGGCTGATGGCCAGCGGTCTCACGGTGGAAAATCGTTGGGGCATGCCGGAGGATGTCGGCCGGGCCGTTGCCATGCTGGCGCGCGGCGAGCTCACGTACGCGACGGGAAACGTGCTGATGATCGACGGCGGCCTGACCCTGCGGCGGCTATGAACGGAGTTACTTCCATGATCGACATCCGCCAGCGAATTGCCGAGCTGAAGCTGATTCCCATGGTGGTGATCGGCCACGCGGAACATGCCGGGCCCTTTGGCGACGCGCTCGTTGGCGGCGGCCTGCCGGTTGCCGAGATCACGTTTCGCACGGCGGCGGCCGAGACGGCGATTCGAGAACTCGCTAGGCGCGGCGACTTGCTGGTCGGCGCCGGCACGGTGCTTTCCAAGGAGCTGGCGGATCGAGCGATTGATGCCGGAGCAAAGTTCATCGTGGCGCCGGGCACGAACCCAGGGGTGGTGGAGCACGTTCTGAAACGGGGTAGCACGATGATTCCCGGCGTGGTTTCGCCGACCGAGATCGAGTTCGCGTTGTCGCTCGAAGTTTCGACGCTGAAGTTTTTTCCCGCTGAGGCGATGGGCGGCGTGGCGATGCTCAAGGCGCTGGCCGGGCCTTACCCGGATGTGCGGTTCATCCCCACGGGCGGCATCACGCCGGAGCTGTTGCCTAACTATCTCAAGCTGGCGTCCGTGGCGGCCTGCGGCGGTTCGTGGCTGGCACCGCGCGACCTGTTGGCGGCGGGTAAATTCGATGCGATCAAGCGCCTCGTTGAGCAGGCCGTGAAGATCATCGCTGGCCCGCCGATCGCCGCGACTTAACTTCTCTGCGTCGCATCGATTCAATCTGAGACGCCATTCTCGCATTGAGATTCTCAAGCGGGCCGCATTCGGTGGAACAACCACGCGAATCGGCCGATTTCTCGAACTCACAGCAATGCAAATCGTTTCGGCATGCGCGTTGCTTCATATGATCGACATAACCCACCCATCACGTTGCCGTGCAAGGCAACGCCCGCCTTACAGGACCACTTTGATGAAGCGATTTGGATTAGCCGCCGTCATGCTCGCCGCGCTAGCCATGGTTTCGGCCGCCGCCGATTCCGCTGAGGGGGCAGTGCGTCGAGTGTATGTTTCGCCCCGTTCGCGCGTGTATATCGCGAATCCGGTTCGGCCGATTTATCGGCCGCGCATTCTGATTACTCAGCCGGTCGGACCGATGATTTACAGCACCTGGAACTACAACTCGGCGGTGATCGTGCCCCATGGAAACCACCTGCACGTCGTTCCCACCGCGCGGCCGATTGGAATTTGGAGTTCCGCCAGTTGGTGAAGCAGCCATTGTTAGAAGACTCCGCCCATGGCGGCCAGTCGCAGGCCCAGAGCGCTTGCGGCTGGCCGTCTTCTTTTTAAAACACCGCCAACGCGCCTAAGTGCGACGCTTCTCCTTGGACCGATCTAGAATTTCGCGACGATCGGTATCACTCAAGCCCTTCTTGATTTGCTTTCGGGCCTCCGCCGCCAGGTCGCGATAGGTCCGGCGAATGTGCTCGATTTCCTTTTCATCCAACTCTTCCAAATCCAGTAGCGCATTGTGAGCGCCTTCGGTTGCACGGATCAGTTCATCCAGCTTGGATTGAATCGCGCCCGTATCGCGATTCTGCGTGTTCTGAATGAGAAACACCATCAGGAAGGTGACGATGGTCGTGCCCGTGTTGACGACCAGCTGCCAGGTTTCGCTGAAGTCGTACTGCGGCCCGAGAGCGGCCCACACGACGATCACGGCGGCAGCCAGGGCGAAAGTGGCCGGGTGGCCGGCGGCGTGCGCGGCCCATTTGGCGAACAGTCCGAACCAGTGCGCCAATTTGTTCATATATTCAGTCCTTTCCTGTGGGATTTCCCTTGGTGTTTATCGCCGTGGCGGCATCGTTTGGACACATGTAAACTACATACGCGTGGTTGGTCGCCACCACAAATCCTCATAGGATGCCAATCGGTCAGGATTGGACCTGGGCGCATCACATCACTCTGCAGTAATGCTAGGAGCTTATGCCATGTTACGTTCTGCGATGCTTGGTTTTGGACTGATCGCCGTGTGTTTACTGCTGCCCGCCAGCGGCTGCGATTCCAAAGCGCCGACGCCGACATCCAATGCGACATCCAGTGACCAGGCGGGTGCGGGCTCATCCGGCACAGTGGCGGCTGGCGAATCGGAACCAACGGGCCCGCCGACCGAAGGCTCTCCGGAAGGCGAAGCGGACGCCGCCGACGTGCAAGAAGTGTTCGCCCAGGCTATGACCAGTGAATTAGACGCCGCCCTGGCGGCGCTATCGCCGGAAGATCGCGAGCAAGCCATCAAGCAGAAGATCTGTCCGTTCAGCGAGGAGCCGCTGGGCTCGATGGGCACGCCGATCAAAGTATCTGTCGCCGGGCACGAAGTATTTATCTGCTGCGAGGGCTGCGAGGCGCCGCTTAAGCAAGATCCCGCGACGCATCTGGCGAAGATCGGCTTGAAGCCCGCAGCGGAGGAATAGCAGGGAGCTTGGAGCAGGGAGCAGCGAGTTTGGCGCAGGAAGTGCGGAATTTTCGGAGCGCGGCGCATCATACTCCTTGCTCTTCGCTCCCCGCTCATAAATCCCAACCGTCTCGCCGTGGTGGCCGGATGGCGCGATCCGCTTCGTCGTCGCCGGTGATCTTGCAAGCTACGGGGTCGAACTCGATTGGCTGGCCGACGAGCGTCGAGATGTTGCCCAGCAGCAACAACTCCAGCACCGGGCCGGCGTAGTCGAAGTTGGACATCGGCCGCGGCCCGCGGCCGCGACACGCGTTCACCCACTCGCGTTCGTGGCTTCCCGCGCGCGGAATGCGCTTCGGCCGGCCGCCCTGGTGCGCAAACTTTTCGAGCGGCAGAAGCGCACACTCCGAGTTGTGCATGTTCGTGTGCACCATGCCGTCCGCGCCGACAATGAGACTGCCCGACTCGCTGGCCCAGCCGCTTCCCCAGTCGAGCGATCGGCCGGCCGTTTTCTCAAGCTTTTCGAGAATGCCCATGCGCTCGAGGTCGGCCTTCTTGCCTTTATGCCAATGGATCGTGGCCGGCGGCATCGAACCGCGCGCCGGGATTTCGAAGCGCACGACCTCCCATTGCGGAAAACGTGCGTCGGCTGGGCCCACTAGCGGCTCGGCCTCCGAGCATTTGGCGTCGACTCGAATGGTTGCCGACTTGCCGTCATTCACTTGGGTGCCACTGGCTTTGCCAGTGTTCCTAATGTCAGGGCCTTGCGGACGACCGGCCTCTTGCAACTTTCCAGCACTAGCCGTTTGCAGCGCAAGCTGATGCGGGCTCGGCTCGCGCGAATTGGAACCCGAAAGTTCTCTTCCGGCACTGGCAGAGCCAGTGGCACCCGTCGTTTCCCACAATGCCCGCATTCCGAGCGCGTTGAACGTCATGTGGCACGAGTGGGAGCCGCCCATGCCCAGCATCCCCGTGGCGAAATCGCGCCAGCGGCTCCAGCGCATGTATTCATGGTGATAAGGCCGCTCCGCGGCCGGGCCTAAATACAAGTCCCAATCCAGTTCTGGGGGCAGGGCGGTGGGGTCGGCCGGGGGCTTTTGTTCGTCGCGCGGATCGCGGCGGTAGTCGGAAATAAACCACTGGTGAGCCTCGCGAATCTCGCCGACGGCGCCGTCCTCGACCTGCTCCAAGATGCGCCGGTACGAATCGCTCGCCAGGCCCTGGTTGCCCATCTGCGTGACGACGTTCGGGTGTTGGGCCACGAGCATGCGCAAGTCGCGCGCCTCGCCGACATCCTGGGCGATCGGCTTCTCGCAATACACGTGCTTATTGCGGCGGATGGCCGCCGCGGAGATGGCGGCCTGCGAATGGTGCGGCGTGGCGATGATCACGGCATCCAGCTCGCGGTCCATCTCATCAAGCAATTCGCGAAAGTCGCGGTAAACGCGAATCTTCTCTGGCAGCCCGCGCGCTTCCTTGATGCGCCGCTCGTCGACGTCGCAGACGGCCACCAAATTCTGCTCCATGCTTTTGACTTTGCCGATAAACCCGCGGCCGCGCTCGCCGACGCCAATGAGCGCGATATTGAGCTTCTCATTGGCCTGGTAGCTCCAGGCCGAGCGGCTGTCGGGCAGAATCAAGCAGCCAGCCGCGCCGGCCGCGGTCGTCTTCAGAAATCGTCGTCGATTGGTGCGCTTACGCATCGCCCCTCGCCACCCTTCAAAACCGCCGGAAGGAATATGTGCGCCGAATCGCAATGGCGATTTTAGACGGTTGAATTTCGCCTCACTCAATTTTTTTCTTTTTTCTGGTGGGGCGAAATTCGGCGAATTTCGCCCCACCTTG
>DATFGJ010000691.1:0-2969 GCA_035249585.1 Lacipirellulaceae bacterium | reverse complement strand
TCCAAGTCGGAGATCGCCGAAGGAAGAATCTTGATTTTCACTCGGCGCGCTTGCGCAACTCACGTTTCGCAGCGGCCCAGTCGAGCGGTTGTTCTTGTCCAGCCTCGTAGCGCGCTGCTGTTTCCTGCAAGGCAGCTTCGTGCCAAGGCGGAGAATCCAAGCGAGATTCCTCACGGCTAATGGACTCCCACAATTCCTCCATCGTGCGAAGCTTCTCGTTCCAAGACATCTGCTTGATGACTAGCGTCCTCATCGGATGAGCATACCTTTCCCGCCGCAGCTATCAAAGGTCAGTAGTCTTGGCAGATATTTAACGTGTAACCACTTGTTTTATTTAATTTGTTAATGGCGTCCCTAAGCGGAGAAAGTTCGAACCAGCTGCTCGAGACCCTGGAAAAGTGGAACGACGAGCTTGAGCGCAAGCTTCCCTCAGGCGAACGCTAGGCGCAATGATGCGGGCCTAGTCCTCGCGATGTCTCCGGGAAGTTTCGGGAAATTCCATGCTGATTCGAGACTGGTAGGCTCCGGCCACACAGGGCGAACCCGATGGCAGTTAAAGCATGAGCGTGCCAAGAAGCTCATCGCGGGAATCGAACTCCTCCCCAACATTTGGCGTATTCATAGCCCTCGTCCGCAGGCCCTTTGCCCTAGCCCGTGTCTCCCAAAGCAGCCGATTCGACGGGGCCATCCTCTGGTGGTGAGCTCGGTCTGTCATCGCCGGATATCCGCAAATTGGGCGACCAGCTCCTCTTTTTGAGCCGCGAAGCGACTGGCATTTCGCGACTTCAGCTTGCGCAGATTCAGCAGCTTCCACTGTAGCGCGGGAAGCTGGTTGAGATGCGGGAAGGGCATCAGCTCCCAGGCTGGCTCAGCGCGCACCAACGACAATAGAAATTCGCGATGTGACGGACCCAAAGCGCGCGGGAGCTGTGCGATTAGTTGCACTTGCGTTTGCTCCAGCTCTTCTAGAGCGATTTCCCCGCGCGTCATGCCGACGAACGAGTTGCTGAAGGCCGGCTCCAGAGGCAATCGTTTGGGAAATAGCACCTCGTGCACGGGCCGGTTATGGCCGGCAAGGTATGCGACGAAGCAGTCGATACAGGACGGCTCCCAGCCGAACTGCTCAACCATTTTCATCACGTCGAAAATGTCGCGCGGGTGCTGGCGATCCATCGCGGCGACGAGCTTGCTGCCGTAGAGCTCCGCTTCGTCGAGCACGGGCACAGTGATGTCGGTGGTAAACAGGTCTTGTGCTACCTGCCTCAAGGATCTGCGCTTTATCGGCAATACTGTGCCTCGAAAAACAGAGTTCACTTCGACTTTGATTTGTATACCGGCTGCTTCCACCAGCAGTTTGACGTCATCGCCACTTTTCGTGCCGGGCAACACGGCGCGATAGCCTATTGCAGAGATGGCCGATTTGACTGCTTTCAGATCGGCGCCGATGGCCTGTAGTGCGGCGTCGCGATCGAGTGTGTGATCGGTAAATGCGACGTCTATGTCGACGGAGAGCCGCGGCATGTCCTGCACAAAGAGATTCAACGCCGTGCCGCCTTTCATTGCAAAGCGCGGCGACTGAAATACCGCGGGCGCGATAGCCAGCAGTAGACGTACCGTGTCGATGTAGTCCTGGTTCATGGGCGTCTTAGATCCAGGCGTTCACCAGATTTCGAGACCGCCACCCAGCGCTTTCCCCCACCAACGCGTTGACTATGACGCTTTGCAAGCGGCGCCCACGGCAAATTGAGATCAGTGGCCAGCAGTTCCGCAAGACGGACGACCTTGATGCGTGTCGTGTGAGTGAGCAGTTTATCGAGTGTTTTTTCGCGCAGGGTTCTCAGGGTTTCGACGAGTTGTCGCGCTTCGTCGAGCGACAGGGTTTTGCCTACATCGCTGAGCAGTTCCAACAACGCACGTTCAGGCACCGAAACGAGGACTTCGGGACGGCCGTTTGGAAGAGGCTGGAGGCCGAATTCCTTTCGAAGCTTGGTATTGAATAGCTGAGTCGCTTGGTAATGGCTGGCGAAGCGTTCCATAAACCAAGTCGGCAGTTGTTTTGGCTGATCGCCCCACAAAGTCAGCACTTCGCGAAAGGTGACGTCTTGCCGAACCCCGCGCCACGCGAGCGCTGTCTTGCCGCCGACGTGGAAGCCAGGCACGCGTTCACTCAAAAATGCAAGGCAACCATCGCGGGTCAGTGTGTCCCCTGGGAGCATGTAGACGCCACGGCCAACGTGAGTAAGCCATCCGGTACGTGCGAGTTTGGAGGCTCCGAAAGAGCTCACGCCTAAAGCAAGCAGCGTTGCGGTACCGAGGGGTTCCCCTCGTGGTGCCTTAGCCAGTACTTCTTTGAATGAAAAAGTCGTTTTAGTTGACCGCATAGGTCAACTATACGAACTCTAATATGCAATCGCAATCGAAAAGAATGAAAAACCCCGCTCAATTCGCCTGAGAGGACAACAATGGCGTATTTTTCATGCGTAGGGAAGTGGCGTCCCCAAGGGGATTCGAACCCCTGTTACCGCCGTGAAAGGGCGATGTCCTAGGCCTCTAGACGATGGGGACGATGCGGTGCCGTCGGGAGCGAGCGAGAAGTGGTGGAGCCAGCCGGGATCGAACCGGCGACCTCTACAATGCCATTGTAGCGCTCTCCCAGCTGAGCTATGGCCCCTCGCAAAACCGAGGCTCGGCAGTCTAGGGACGGCTTGCGAGCCGGTCAACCGCGCCACGCCGCGGGAGTTCGGCCGTAACTGCGCCGAACAGCGAGCTGTCGCGGGCGCTGGACCGAGCGTGGGCTATACTTCGTCGCCTGTTCCTCTGGGCGCAATCATAGCGGTGCACGACGACGAGCGCATGGACTGCCCCGTCTGCGGCCATGGCACATCGACCGACTTCTTCGCGGCACCGGCCATTCCGGTCACGTGCGCGTCGCTCTTCAGCAGCCGCAGCGATGCGCTGGCCGTTCCGCG